>CAZTKV010000080.1:0-5741 GCA_964614285.1 uncultured Chitinophaga sp.
GGAGTCTGCCATTTACTGAAGTCTGCACCAGGCATTGCTGCACGGTTTTGTGGTGTATCAATCGTAGACGGAACTATTACCACTGTTTTCACTCCTGTACCTGCTGCTTCATCATTCATCAGTTCTGACAGCCGGAACAATAGTGATTTTGATAGCCCATATGCCACCATGCCCTTACTGTTCTTCATATCAAGTCCTGCTTTCGAACCAATCAGGAAAATGCGGCCACTGCCTTGCTTCAACATTTGAACAAAAACAGGTTTAGCTACATTATAAGCTGTTTCAAAATTTAATTGAATCTGTTTTGCAATGGCTGAACTGTTTGTATGTGCAATATCATTCATCTCAAATCCTCCAACGGTGAGTACAGCCACGTCTATTGTCGCATGCTTCCTTATAACAGACTGTATCCATTGACCAGCAGCAATTTCATCAGTAAGATTCACAGCGACAGTGTGATAATGCGGTGAATCGATACTGAGCGACCCTATTCCTTCTACTGCAAAATTCTCAGTGAGATACTTCTTTACTACTGCCTGGCCCAGGTTACCCGAAGTGCCTGTAACAATGGCTGTTTTCATGTATCGTTGGTTTTTACGAATGTACAGTAAAAGCACAGGCAGCCAATAAGAGATGCCTTTCGATAATGTTTTTGTAATTTACATCATCGCTATTCTCAGCATGGGTAAGAACTGCCTGATATTTTCTTTGTTGCTGGCTGTTGCACCATTTCTGCAGGCGCAGCAGAACTGTACCCATCCGGGGCAGACACCCGTATCGGCAATCCCGGTTTGCGGCAACGAACCCTTTACCATGAACACTCCCACCTATTGTGGTAATACCATTGTACCCGTTCCTTGCCCCGGTGGTTTTACCTACACGAATATTAATCCGAATTTTTTCCGGATGGCCTGTTACAGCAGTGGTACCTTAGGATTTACCATAGCACCGGATGTTGCTACGGCTAATTATGACTGGCAGTTGTTTGATATTACCAACCGCAACCCTTTCGATATTTTTACTGATGCATCCATGTTCGTTGCCTGTAACTGGTCAAGCGAACCCGGCGAAACAGGTGCGGCTGATACAGGCCTGGATACCATCGTATGTGAGGGCTCAGGGCAAAATTTGTTTTGCCGCATGCCACAAATAATTCAGGGGCATACCTATTTATTGATGGTATGTAACCAGGGTGGCTCCGCCGGTACTTATGCACTTACTTTAACTGGGGGTACAGCCAGCATTACAGATGCGATTGATCCGCGGATGGAGTATGCAAAAGCTAGCTGCGATGGTACCCAGATCATCCTGCGGACGAATAAAAAAATTGTATGCAGTTCCATCGCACCCGATGGCAGTGACTTTACTGTAAGCAATGGAACCAACATCATTAGTGCAGTGCCCGGCGATTGTGCTTCTTCTTTTGGAACTGATTCCATTATTATAACCCTGGCCCAAGCACTGAGCAATGGTAACTATACCCTTCAACTGGGGACAGGATCTGATGGAAATACAATCGGAGATATCTGCAACAAATTTATTGCTAACGGTGAAACGATTCCTTTCACCGTATCTGATCTGCAGCAAACTATTTTCCAGCAGGCAGTAGCGGATAATTGTTCTCCGGAATCAGTCGAATTTATCTTTAGTAACTCAATCAGGTGCTCAAGCATTGCTGTAGACGGAAGTAATTTTATCATTACAGGCCCGCAACCTGTAAGTGTAATCAATGCGGAAGGTATACGATGTACTAATAATACAGTAAGTGAAATCATCCGGGTACGATTGGCTGATCCGATATTAACAGCCGGCTCCTACCAGGTAACCCTTGTTAATGGAAGCGACGGCAGCCCTTTACTTGATGAATGCGGTGTGCCACTGGCACCTAACAGTATTGTTTCTTTTAATGTGGCAGGTTCGGTATCTGCCTCTTTTACTTTCAATGCGATTGAATCCTGCAAAGGAACCACTATTAATTTTCAGCATAATGGGAGTAATGGCACTAACAGCTGGAAATGGACATTTGGAAATGTAAACACAAGCACACAACAAAATCCAGTTCAGAGTTTTGCAGGTGCGGGCCAGCACATCATACAATTAATTGTATCAAATGGGAATTGTATCGATACCAGTTCACAAACTATTACGAGCAGTGATGAATTAATGGCTGCCTTTGATGTGCAAAATATTATTTGCCCCACTGATACATTACAGCTTAAGAATAACAGTACCGGCAACATTGATAACTGGCAATGGAATTTTGGAAATGGCAATCTAAGTAACCTGCCCGCCCCTTCTTCTATACGATATGCTGTAAACGGAGCAGAAACAGTTTATACTATTACACTTATAGCAGGTAATTCGCAAATGAATTGTGGGGATACCGCCAGTAAAACAATACGGGTCCTGAATAATTGTCTTATTGCTGTACCCACTGCTTTTACACCTAATGGCGATGGACTAAATGATCATCTTTCTCCTTTAAATGCTTTAAAAGCAGACAACCTGCAATTCAGAGTGTATAACCGTATGGGGCAATTAGTATTTGAAACAAAAGACTGGACAAGAAAATGGGATGGCAGGATAAACGGAGTATTACAAAATACCGGGGTATATGCATGGATGCTAAGCTATACCCATCATGATACAGGCGAAAAAATATTCCTGAAAGGTACAACCCTGCTTATACGATAATAAAAGGGCTGTCTCAAAAGCCCAATACAGAAAAGTTACAGCAAACAATTCCATCCGTGTATGTCATCATCCAGTCCTGTTCTTATCCTTCCCAGTTTTAGTTTGATCTTGTTCATCAAACTATCGGCGTCATATTCCGGCAACTGATAATCTATCCCGTTAATATGAATAGTTTGAATTGGAGCAACAACAGCAGCAGTACCTGCCCCAAACGCTTCAGTTATTTTCTTATTTCTAAATGATGCTTCCAATTCCTCCACAGATACAGGTCGTTCCTCCACTTTATAACCCAGGTTGCCTGCAAGTGTAAGCAATGAATCCCTTGTTACCCCATCAAGAATAGAATCAGATATAGCAGGGGTTACCAATGTATCGTTTATAACAAACATCACATTCATCATTCCAGACTCTTCAATGAATTTATTTTCCCTGCCATCAGTCCATAATACCTGGTCATATCCCTGCTCCCTGGCCAGTTTGGTGGGATAATATGCCCCGCCATAATTTCCTCCACATTTGGCAAAACCTGTTCCTCCTTTTACCGCTCTTACATAATTGGTTTCTACTTTTACTTTTATAGGCTTTGTATATAACTCAGGTACCGGTCCGGTAAATATGATAAAACGATATTGCTCAGAGATCTTTACTCCGAATTTTGCCTCGCTGGCATAGACAAATGGCCGCAGGTATAATGCTGAACCTGGTTGCCCGGGTACCCAGGTCTTGTCAAGCTCCACCAGTTTCATCAGCCCTTCTATAAACATGTCTTTTGGTGGTGCTGCCATACACATCCTGTCCAGCGATCTTACAAAGCGATCATAATGCTTCTCTATACGAAAAATATTTACCCTGCCGTTATGCATCCTGAATGCTTTCATTCCTTCAAAGACTGTTTGCCCGTAATGCAGGGCCAGTGTGGCAGGGTTAAGGGACAGGTTAGCAAAAGGCACAATCATGGGTTGCTGCCATTCACCATCCGCATAATCGCAGATGAACATATGGTCAGCCACATACTTTCCAAATTCAAGTGCATTAAAATCCACTTCATGAACTTTTGAATGCTTTGCTTCTTTCACTTTAATGTCTGTAATAAGTTCCATACTGTTGGTTTAAATTGTTAGCATCCCGTATTGCTGATCATACTTATCAGCCCTGTGAATAGCATCATCTATATTGATAACCATTTTTACATTGGCTCTTTTGTAAACATCATTTTCCACCGGCACATGCAGGAAGCCGGTCTTTTCATACAATTTTATTGCGACTGCATTCAATGTATTCGAGTAGAGTATTATTCTTGTTGCTCCCAGCCGTTTGGCTTTTCTGAAACTTGCATAACAGATAGCTTCGGCAATTCCTTTTTTTCTGAAAGCCACATCCACTGCCATTTTAGTGAACTCAAAAGTTTCTTCGTCAACTTTTCGCAATCCAACTGTGCCTGCAGGTATTCCATTGTACAAAGCCATCAGGATAGCTCCACCCGGTTCCAGTATTGCTTTATCCGGGTTACTCAGCACCCATTCGTCCACCGGTTCCATTTCGAACAATTCTTCGATCCATTGCCGGTTGAATTTTTCGAAATAACACTGATGTTCAGGCCTGTAATCAACAATTTCTATTTCATTTATCATCTTTAATTATACTTTATTTATAGGTAACTTTTGTTCAGTAGCAACTATACCGATTGAATAAGCAAATATTTTATCTTTTTTTGAAATAAAACAGATTCAGTTTTTGTATTTTTGACTATATCAGATTATTTAACATATGAGAAAGGGTAATTCAGCAACTCATGATCCCCTGTATTTGCAGGTGGCCGGTGGCTTAGAAAAAATGATCGATGACGATGTATTGAAGATCGGCGATAAACTTCCTTCTGTCCGTGTGCTGAGCGATGAATATGGCATCAGCATGGGCACTGCTTTCCAGGCATATTATCACCTGGAAGGGAAAGGGCTGATCGAAGCAAGACCCAAATCAGGCTACTATGTCCGCTTTAATCAGAAACGTTTTCCTGAGCTGCCAAAAATGACCCAGCCTGATCCCCTGTCACATGATGTAAGTGTGAAAGAAATGATCGCTTCCATTTATTCCGATATTGCTTCACATAATGCAAGGATCATCAATTTTGCTCTTGCAGTGCCCGATCCTTCTTTATTACCTGCTGCAAAAATTAATAAATCAGTGATGCAGGCTTTACGCAACAGTAAAGACTCTTGCATTAGTTATGAACATACACAGGGCAATGCCGAGTTAAGAAAACAGGTGGCCAAACTCGCTTTTAACTGGGGAGGCAAAGTAAAACCGGATGATATTGTGATAACCGGAGGTTGTCTTGAAGCAATTACACTTTGTATAAAAGCCATCACGCAACCGGGGGATACAGTGGCAGTGGAATCGCCCAACTACTTCGGTATTTTCCAGGCGTTGGAGAACCTGGGGTTAAAAGTAGTGGAAATATCTTCTTCCCCTGTTACTGGGCTTGACCTGCAAGGTCTGCAGCAGGCTATTAAAAAATACCCTGTCAAAGCCTGTATAGTAATCCCGAATTTCAATAATCCTCTTGGCGGCTGTATGCCCGATGAAAATAAAAAAAAGCTGGTGGAGATAATCAGCCAGAAAAACATTCCACTGATAGAAGATGATATTTATGGTGAATTATATTTTGGCAAAACCCGTCCCCGCACCTGCAAGTATTATGATACAAAGGGCCTGGTTATGTATTGTTCATCCCTGAGCAAATCCTTGTCACCAGGTTATCGGATTGGCTGGACCATACCCGGTAAATTCCTGGAACAGGTAAAACAGATCAAACGCATTAACAATATCAGCTCCCCCACCCTTACCCAGGCAGCGATGGCGCATTATCTGCAGCATGGCCGTTATGAATACCATCTAAAAACTATAAGGAAAGCGTTGCACACACAAAGTCTACGGTACCTGCAAGCCATTATTGATCATTTCCCCGAAGACACTAAAGTGTCCCGTCCTCATGGTGGTTTTATTCTTTGGGTACAATTAAATAAAAAAGTGAACACTTTTAAACT
>CAZTKV010000080.1:5841-11929 GCA_964614285.1 uncultured Chitinophaga sp.
CGATAGAAAAAAATTCTGTTTTTCTTTTTCTTTGTCTCGTAAACGGTAAGCTTCCTGAAGCCTGTTTCATCCGGCTTATCCCATTCTATATGCCAGCCATTTTTATTAGCCCTGTCCACCAGGCATTGATGTACTGTAGTGTAATTTGTCATATCAACATCAAAATATATATATTCCCAGGTAATATCTCCCTGATCCTGAAACAATCTTAGCTGTTTGTAATTTTCCCTGAAGAATTTTTTGATCTCCGCAGTATCATTCCCAAATGCCGATCGCCGTTCATTCAATTGATGAATAGAATCCAACAGAGCGTTAAGTGAAGTACATTCTGCCTGCGTAAAAGCAATATGGCTCAAAAGGATGCAACTGAACACAAGCATATATTTTTTCATTATCCTTAATTAAAGATGTCAGTTGAAAAGAATGGACACTATAAAGTTATTATTTTATAAAGAGAATAAAATACCTTTAAGAGGGTATAAAGATGTTTTTGCAGTGTCGGTACCTTTATAAAAAGCTTTCATGAAAAAGTTACCGTTACTGGTAATTCTTTGTATGGGAATATTCCAGGCTTCAGCACAGCTATCATCAGCTCAGCCTGGTTGCCCGGATTTGAAAGAAAAACTTATATACATCCGCCAATCTCTTGACAAATTGCCGGGGATTTTTATGGTTAAAGAAAGCGGGTCATCCAATTATCCTGCCACCGCTACTTCTGACTTCAACATATGTGGCAAAAAAGGAATACTGGTAAAAGACAGCGTGGCTGCCACCGGTAAATTCCGCTTTTCACTCAATTTTGAATTTGAAAAATCAGAATATACCATTGAGCAAACTGGGTTTAAACGCTGGCAACAGAATATACTTGATACGTTGCGGGAAGTATTTTTAGCATGGAAATATGAGTATGATTCAGAAGAGAATGGCAGCATGTTATATCATATCTTTTCTGAAACAAAAAAAAATGATCCCGGGATTATTAAAAAGATACAATTGGATATCTATCACCGGGGAGATAATTCTTCTTTTACTCTGAGATTCCTGGTTTACAATTATTAGACGGTTATCTCAGAAGCCTTTTTCCTTCGGAAATAAAAATACAGAGGCACTCCCAAAGCCGTAATAACTAAGCCCAGCACAGAATTAATGACAGGCTGTTTATTCGCCAGGTAATTGGATATATCGCTATAAACTGTAGTAATAAGATAGAAAGCAGAGAATACAATAAATAAAATAGTGACAACAGGGTGGCCCCAAATTCTATAAGGCCTTTCCGCATGCGGCAGTCTTCTTCTTAACATAAAAATACCAACAGCTCCCAAACCATATGCTATCCAGGTAATAAAGACAAACATATCGGCCAGCATATCAAACGAACCGGTGATAATGAAACCACAGGTCCAGATACCATGCAGCCACAGCGCATTACCCGGTGTCTGAAAACGCCGATGCTCCTTACCCGCCCATGCTGCAAATGTTCTGTCCTTGCCCATCGCATATGTAATCCTTGAGGTGGCCATCACATTACCATTGATGGCTCCAAAAGTGCAGATAACGATCATCGCAGCTACTACTGCTTCGCTGGTACGGCCAAGAGCAACTCCAATCGCATCAGATGCCACTAACGGAGATAATGCTATGCTCTCTACTGGTAACACATACAGGTAAGCCTGGTTGACCAGTACGTAAACGATGATACAAATCAGCACACCCAGCCATAAGCTACGGGGAATATTTTTTTGAGGTTGCTTCACTTCACCAGCCATGGAAGCAATATTGATCCAACCATCATATGCAAAGAAAGCTCCTGTCATAGCTGCTATGATACCACTTAGCAATGCGCCACCCTGCTTAGGATCTTCCGCCTGCACAAAATTTTGTACAGAGCCGTCACCAAACACAAAAATGCCGATCACCAGTGCTGCGATGACCGCAATCTTCAAAAAAGTAGAGATGACCTGGAAATAACTTCCGGCCTTCACACTTATATAATTTAAACCGGTAAGTAATACCACCAGCAAAACAGCCAGCATTTTTACACCAAAATCTTTTAGTGGGTACAGGTCGCCGATGAAAGGGATATGCCACTTATTGGCTGTTATCACTGCTTCACTGAATTGTGGCAGATGTAAAAAGAAATCGGCATAGTAAGCGCAAACAAATGCAATTGCCGCTACTGCAGCTGTATTAATAACAGAGAAAGCCGCCCACCCATAAAGGAACGCAACAAAATCGCCGAACATTTTCCGGAAATACACATAGATGCCACCAGTCTCCGGCATCATCGCTCCCAGCTCGGCATAAACCAATGCACCAAACAGCGAAAATAATCCTGCTACAATCCAAACCAATGTGAGCCACACCGGGGAACCCAATTGCGCAGCCATGCTGGCCGGTTTCATAAAAACACCAGACCCGATAATACTACCCGCAATGATAGAAGTAGCTGACCAGAAACCAATCCTTTTAGCAAGTGATGAAGTGGTGGACATATTGAAAAGGAAGATAACAAAAAAGCCCTGTCTTTCGACAAGGCTTTCAATTCATTTCGTTTCCTCTGGTTTCAACCCGAATATCTCATTTCAGTTGAGACATACCTCCCGGCCGGATACTAATTTTTCCCGGAAGGATTAACAGGTACGGTAGGAATGGATCTCCGGAAATAATAAAAAGCAATTGGTTTTGCTGATGCGAATGTAAAAAGAAGATGCTGATATGACAAGAAACAGAGCATAGGAAATTTACGATTAAACTCAAATTAATTAATAATAAAAAACGTAAAAACTATTCACCACTTACTGCTTCCTATTTATACATTTCTTCCTTCAATGCTTTTACTCTTTCATCAGCCAGGTATTCATCGAAGGTCATCAGGCGGTCTATGATACCTTTCGGAGTCAATTCGATGATTCGATTGGCAACAGTTTGCATGAATGTATGGTCATGACTCGTTAACAATACGATACCCTTATAATCTGTACACTGTTCGTTGAAGCTTTGTATACTTTCCAGGTCAAGGTGGTTGGTCGGCTGATCCAATAAAATAACATTAGGGCTTTGCAGCATCATGCGACTGAGCATGCAACGTACCTTTTCTCCTCCACTGAGTACATTTGTTTTCTTCATCACATCATCACCGCTGAACAACATCTTACCTAAAAAACCTCTTAAGAAAGGTTCATCCACATCTTTCACATGATCGGGAACATATTGACGCAACCAATCCATCAAATTGTCTTCCCCGGTAAAAAACTGGCTGTTCTCCTGTGGCAGGTAAGCATGGGTAACGGTACTTCCCCACTCATATGAACCGCTATCAGCCATCATTTCCGCGGTAATGATATTAAAGAAACTGGTTATGGCCAGCGGGTCACGACTCAATAAGGCGATCTTATCTCCTTTATTGACTGTAAAGGTAACATCGCTGAAAAGCACCCTTCCATCAACCGATTTTCTCAACTTCTCTACATTCAGTATCTGGTTACCTACTTCTCTCAGTTGCTGAAAGATTATTCCCGGGTATTTTCTGTAACTGGGTTCAATCTCTTCGATCGTCAGTTTCTCCAGTGCTTTCTTTCTTGATGTAGCTTGTTTACTTTTTGAAGCGTTGGCACTAAAACGGGCAATGAAATCAAGTAAAGCCTGACGTTTTTCTTCTGTTTTCTTGTTTTTATCATTTATCTGGCGGGCCATCAGTTGAGACGACTCATACCAGAAAGTATAATTACCGGTAAATATTTTTATTTTCTGCCTGTCCACATCTGCCACATGCGTACACACTGCATCCAGGAAGTGACGGTCATGGCTCACTACCAGTACAATATTTTCATAGTCGGCCAAAAAATTTTCCAGCCAGCTGATGGTTTCAATATCCAGGCCGTTGGTCGGCTCATCCAGCAACAGGATATCAGGATTTCCAAATAATGCCTGCGCCAGCAGCACCCTCACTTTCAGCGTAGAAGGAATATCTTTCATCAATGACTGGTGAAACTCTTCTGTCACTCCCAGTTCGCTTAATAAAGTAGCCGCATCACTATCGGCTGTGTAACCACCCATTTCTCCAAACTCATGCTCCAGTTCACCTGCCCTCATACCATCTTCTTCCGTAAAATCAGCCAGCGCATAAATGCTCTCTCTTTCCTTGGCTATAGCCCATAATTTGGTGTGACCCATCATCACGGTATTCAATACTGTCTCTTCATCGAACTGGAACTGGTTTTGTTTCAAAACAGCCATTCTTTCCCCGGGAGTTATTTCCACTGTTCCTTTATTGGGCTCAATCTCGCCGCTCAGTATCTTCAGAAAAGTACTTTTACCGGCGCCGTTAGCACCAATTACCCCATAACAATTTCCTTTGGTGAAATTGAGATTTACTTCTTCAAACAATACCCTTTTACCGTAAGCCAGTTTCAGGTCTTTTACACTGATCATGTTTCAAAATTTGAAGCCGCAAAGGTACGATAAGTAAGCCTGATAAATGCAACGAATTAAGAGTAGAGTACGGTAAACAAAAATCCCGTCCCGCTTAAAGCGGGACGGGATTTAAATTATGCAACCCGGTTGATTATTTATAAACTACAATACTTACACCTTTGGTTGATACTGAACCATTTTCGTCGTTAGAGAGGAACAAATGATATGTTCCGCTTCCCTGGTTAGTAATATCCAGCGGTATAACACTTCCATAAGTGAGGCCAGCGGCAACCTGTGATTTAACCAGTTGGCCAGCGCTGTTGTATATCTTAATATTCAGTTTAGTGTACAGGTCTGTATTAAGCCTGATGCTGAACCGTCCGTTATTCGGGCTCGGATATACAACTATTGCAGGATACTGATCTAATGTAAGGTGACGTTCTGCACAATCATTTACGAGTATCACTCTGGCAACAGAGGACTGGCAACCTGCATTGGTAGCTGTGTAAGTAACAGTTCTTGGACCAACACCTGCAACAGATGGTGTAAAGGAAGTTCCGGTAACACCTGTTCCGCTGAATGAGCCACCGGCAGGGCTTGCACTTAAAGTCACTGCTGCATCAGAAGCACAGATAACAGCAGGAGCAGTAAATGAAATGATCGGGTAAGTATTTACTGTCAACACTGCAGCATTGGAAGTAACAGATCCGCAACCTGCAGTAACTATTACCCTGAACCTGTAACCGTTCTGGCCTGCTGGAATAGCTGTTTGTGCAAAAGTTGAATTAGTGGCACCGGCAATGTTTGCCCATGTGGTACCACCATTCACACTAAGCTGCCATTGGTAACTGAGTGTACCAACACCTGTTGTAGCTGTTACGCTAAAGCCCTGGCTGGCACCTTCACAAATAGTCGCACTCTGTGGTTGTGCCGTGATAACAGGGAATGTATTAACAGTCAGCAGTGCTGAAGCTGTTATACCCGGAGTACAAGGAGGACTGCTGATGTTACAACGATACCTGTTTCCATTCAGAGAAGGAGGTGTATTTGTCAGCGTCAATGTAGGCGTTGTTGCACCGGAGTAAACAGCACTGTTGGTAACATTGCTCCAGGATGTACCACCATTAGTACTTACTTCCCACTGGTATGATAACCCAGAACCACCGGCTGCAGCGGTAAAGCTGGTTCCTGTTCCTTCACAAATTGTGGAGTTAACAGGGTCGGTTGTTACAGTTACTGATGAATTAACAGTTAATGTGGCTGCAGTTGTATTAACGGAACCACATGTGTTAGTTATAACACAACGATACTGATCACCGCTCATACCAACTGTAGTGCTGGCAATGGTATAGGTAGCATTAGTAGCTCCGGGAACATTGGTAAATGCCGGAACAGCTGCAGTACTTACCTGCCATTGATATGTCGGGGCAGGAGTTCCTGATCCAGCAGCTGTAAAGGTGGCAGCACTACCAGAACAGACCGCTTGTGAAGTTGGGTTAGTGGTTACTGTTGGTGGTACATTAACAGTTAATGTAGCCGCATTAGAGTTGGTACTTCCGCACTGACCAGAAACAACACAACGGTATTGATTACCGCTCATACCTGCAGTAACTGCAGTCAGGTTCAAGGTTGCGGCGGTGGCACCGCTAATATTAGTAAAGGCAGGAACAGCTGC
>CAZTKV010000081.1:0-9496 GCA_964614285.1 uncultured Chitinophaga sp.
CAATTTATAACTATCACTTTTAATTCTGCCGTTTCCGGGCCAAATTTTGTTTTATATGATGTAGATGATAATGCAGTTTTTACTATTACTGCGACCGATAATCTTGGAGCAGCAACAACAGTAAATATTGTCGGAGGTGCTAATCATGCCATCGGGGGTATACCTACAGCCCGGACAATAACAGCAATAGCCGGTGATGTTGCGACTACTTCCAATAATGCCTCTGCAACTATTACAGTTCCCGGACTTGTTAATTCAATTACTATTACTGTGACGACCATAGGTACAAACCCAATTTTCTGGTTATCTGATATCAATGCCTGTGTTAGTGGGACTTTCCCGACCAACTGGCACCAGGGTGCGAATAACAGGCCTTTTGTCGGCCCTACGCAAAACCAGGCTGAATATTTTTTGGTTACACCAGATAATAATAGCTGCTATTATGTAGACCCAACTACTGCAGTGGCAAGAGAATTGTTTACAGATGCAGCTAGAGATTTTGTCAATTCTTTTGCGTATGATCCTTACAACAGGTTTCTATATTACATTTCTGAGAATATAGCGGTGGATCCAAACAACAGGCAATTAAAACGCTATAGTTTAGACACAGAAACATCCTCTGTTGTTATGGCTGATATGCAAACAACTTTAGGGATACCAACATTTGAGTATGGTATTGAATCTGCAGGAGCCGCCTTTTATGATGGAGCCTTGTATTTTGGTGTGGAGGGTGGAAAATATAATCCCAGTGGTACTGCTAATGACAGAACCAGGGAGACTATCATCTGGCGGATTGATTTTGATGGAAGCAATAACCCTGTTTCTGCCTACCAGGTTTTTGCACAGGACCATTACCTGAATGCATCTAATACAGCTATTCATGACTGGGGTGATTTTATAATGAAAAACGGAGTGATTTATAATTATAATACAGCAAGGAATAGCAGTAACTATAGCCAGAGTAAATACCAGCATTATGATCTTATGACAGGCCAGATGCTTGCGGTATATAATAACCCGGGTACTACATCATGGAATGGACAGGCGGCAATGACCTGGGCAGGAAATCTTTATTATTTCCGGGATAATGGATCTGGTATTTCTGGAATTGGCACTTATAATGAAGCTGGAGTGAATGGCGCCATTACCAATATTACAGTAGCCAGTGGTCCGGCATGGCCGGGTAATGCGGGTGATGCATCGGATCCTTTCCGGCCAAAATGTGATTTTGGAGATGCTCCCGCTACCTATGATCCATATGCTGACCCTGCCACACAAAGTCCGGCTGTGCATGAAAGAACAGATAGTATAAGACTTGGTGCGACATGGAACCTTGAATATTGGAAAAGAGGAACAACTGGTACTGATGATACGGATGATGGTATCCCTTCACCTGCTATATTGCCGCCGGGTGCGGGCAGCAGCTATGTAGTGCAGGTTTCAGCATATAATAATAGCGGAGCCGATGCTACCATGATTGCCTGGCTTGATTATAATGGGAACGGAACCTTTGATGCCGCAGAAGCTATTACACCTATAACAGTACCTTCATCTGCTTCAGCTCAAAATTTCTGGTTGTACTGGGCAAGCGCACCTAATACATTTGCCAATGGTCAATATACTTATTTAAGAGTTCGTATCACTTCCGCTTCAGCCAGCATGACAACATCACATGCAACTGGTTTTTTCACAAATGGTGAGGTAGAAGATTACAGGATATTGGTAGATAATTTTCCCCTGGCTACTCATTTGTTAAACTTTGATGCGGTAACACAGGGTAAGAAGGTAAAGCTGAACTGGAGTGCAACAGAGGATGCAGGTACATTGGGCTATGAAATTGAGAGAAGTAATGATAACATTTCATGGAGTAAAATAGAAACAGTACATGCAAATGGTGCCAGCGGAACATTCAGTTATGAATCTTTTGATGCCAGTCCTTTTAAAGGAGTTTCTTATTATCGTCTGCGATTAATTGAAAGTTCGGGAATGAACAGGTTTAGCCCGGTTAAAAAGGTTATCATTAAGGATCTTGAATCTGTATTAACTGTGGCACCTAATCCTGCAAAAGATAATCTTACTATCCGTTTTGAATCAATTGAAACAGGAGATATGGAAATAAATATCCTGGATATGCAGGGTAGAATGATGCTTTCGAAAAAACAAAGAATAACTACAGGATCAAATAATATTTCCTTCCCGCTCCCCGAAACAATAAGTAGCGGTACGTATGTTGCCCGGATCATTGTTGGCAGCGAAGTAGTGCATAAAAAATTAATTGTTAACAGGTAAAATAAATGAATGCCTGACAGTGATCATAAACAAGATCTCTGTTAGTTGTAATAACCCCTACCAAATCCAATTTTATATGAAAAAACCAGTAATCCTGCTTTTATCAGCAGTACTTCTGACATCTATTGCCAGTTATGTGATTTTCAGGTATGAAAAACCTGGCAGTGTCATCAATAAGGATAATGAGAAGCAAGAGAATAGTGAAGAAGAAAAAGAACTGCAAAGTGGAGCCGCCAGGCAGCTAAACGGTTGGTTCCAGGCTAAGGGATATCCTAATCCCGAAAATATAAGTGCTAAATATCAAAAAGCCTGGAAAGAGTATGAAGAAATAAAAAAGAAATCCCAGACACATTTTGCCACCAGGCTCACAAGTGCCAGCAATTGGACATCATTGGGATATTGTTCTAATGGAGGTACCAGGATTGGCGGCAGAGTAGTCTGTATGGCTATTGATCCAAATAATACCAATAATTTATGGGTTGGTTCAGCCAGTGGTGGTATATGGAGGTCTACGAATGCTGGTACAACCTGGACAGCCGTTCCCACTAATTTGCCTGTGCTTGGTGTATCCGCAATTATAGTGGATCCTTCTAATTCAAATATAATCTATGCAGGAACCGGCGAAGTTTACCATACTGAAGTCCCTGTGATGGGATTCAATGTGTGGAAAACAAGAGGAACTTATGGAATAGGAGTAATTAAGAGTACGAACGGAGGAACAACCTGGTCACAGGTTATGACTAAAGTGTCTTCAGATCTTTTTTCTATTCAATCAATGGCATTTCAGCCCGGAAGCAGCACAACCATCTATGCTTGCGCAACTGATGGTGTATATCGTTCAACGAATTCCGGAGGTGCCTGGAGCCAGATCTATTCAGGTATTAATGTAAGAGATATTGCGATCAATCCTTCTAATACAGACCAGATAGTTATCAGTGTAGGGAACATGACGAATGCTACCAAAGGAATATTTCGTACAACTAATGGAAATAGCGCCACTCCAACATGGACCCAGATTACAAGCGGATTGCCAGCTTCTTTCCAGGGATATATTAAAATGGATAATGTAGGATCGGGAGAACTGATCGCCAGTATTGGAATCAGTTCAAGTACTGCCAACTCAAACCGGGAGATATATAGATCAACGGATTTTGGATCTACATGGGCTGTTGTTGGGGGCACTACATCCGGAAGTACAACCAATCATTGTTCTTACCAGTTTTGGTTTGCACATACCGTTGCAATTAATCCTTTTGATACGGATTCATTGATGTTTGGAGGGGTAAATTTATACCGTTACCGCAGATCGACAACTGTACGTGTTGCAGAGAGCGGACCTCATGCAGATCAGCATGACATTAAATTCGATCCGGTTCGCAGGGGTACTGTTTATGTGTGTAATGATGGAGGAGTATACAAAAGTACTGACGGCGGGAATAATTTTACAGCTATTAATGATGGCCTTAATGCCACACAATTCTATGCATCACTAGGAGTTTCTAAAACGAATGCCAATAGAATGGTTGGTGGCCTGCAGGATAACGGTCAGGTTGTATATAATGGTACAAATTGGGTGGCGCCAACCGGGGCCGGTGGAGATGGTACAGCTTGTGCTGTTCACCCTACAAATGATAACATCATGCTTGCCTGCAGGGATGCGAGAGCTATTAAACGTTCAACAAATGGAGGCTCTAGTTTTGGTGAATTAGCTAATAGTTCCTGGGCTTTTGATGGTGATTCGAGAACAGCTTTTGTGGCACCAATAGCATTTGCTCCATCCAATGGCAATATTGTATACCAGATATCAGATAATATTCACCGGAGTACAGATGCAGGTGCAAGTTTTAGCAATAATACACTGGGCGCCACACCACCATACCCGGCTGCCACACCTAATGCTTATGTTGAACAACAGCATAAAACTGGTATAGCATTGGCTGTTTCGCATACGAATGAAAATAAAATATATGTTTCTACCTCTCCTTTTGCACAGGCAGATAATGATGTAAATACGATATTTATAAATGGTAATCCTAATGTATTTAAAACTACCACACCAACCACCACACCTTATACAAGCATTAAAGGTTCATTACCTGACAGGTTTGTGATGGATTTTGCCATTAGCACAAACAATGATGATAGCGTATATGTAGTCCTGGGAGGTTTTGGTACTTCGCATGTCTATTTAACTCCCGACGGAGGTGCTACCTGGATCAGCCGGGGAGCCGGATTGCCAGACGTACCATTCAATGCTATTGTCATTGACCCCATTAATGAAGGATATATTTATGCCGGATGTGACTTTGGTGTGTATGTAAGCCCGGACAGGGGAGCTACCTGGTATGATTATAACACCGGGTTCTATGATGCTACTCTTATCATGGATTTGCAAATAGATGCAAATAATAAATTAATTGCGGCCACACATGGCAAGGGAGTATTCAGAAGTGATCTGTATCAGCATAGTGTACTTCCTGTTACACTAACTGATTTTACCGGAATGGGACATACAGACTATAATCAATTAAAATGGACAGTAAGCCAGGAACAAAATCTATCCAGGTATGAGCTGGAAAGAAGTATTGATGGATCTTCATTCGCAAGAGTGGCCACTGTTACTGCTCAAAACCAAAGCTCAGAGACTACTTATACGCATAATGATATTACTACATTATTTGAAACTTACTACCGGTTGAAAATAATTGATATTGATGGCAGCTTTACTTATTCGTCAATTGTGTTTATCAGGAAAACTGCTGCCAAAAATGAATTTAGTGTATTGGGTAATCCTTTTGGCAGCGAAATTGTATTGCAGTATAAACTATCCCGTGATCAAAAGATCTCTGTTCAATTATTAAATGCCGCAGGTTCTTTACTCAGAAAAAAAGAATATGCTGCAACGGCCGGTACAGGTATGTATACCATCGGAGGGTTCCAGTACCTGACTCCCGGAATGTACCTGCTAAGAGTCGAGAGCGGCAATGATCGCCAAACAATAAAACTCATGAAGAAGTAATCTGATTATAAATCGGTAGCTGGTTATTACCGCAGGGTAATACCTGCAAACCTCCTCTGCAAAGGGGAGGTTTTTTATGCTGGATTCCTATCAACTACCTTTGTGCTATGTACACCCTGAAAAAATCACTAGGTCAGCATTTTTTGAAGGATGAGAATATTTGCCGGAAAATTGTTTCGGCCTTACAGCAACAATCTTTTTCTCAATTACTGGAGGTGGGTCCCGGGGGTGGCGCATTGACAAAGTATTTACTGGAATTAGAGGAAATTAATTTTAAAGCTGTAGAACTGGACGAGGAAAAAGTATCGTACTTATTGAAAGCATACCCAAAGCTTGAAGGAAAGATCATTCATCAGAGTTTCTTAGATATTGAAAAGCCCTTTAGCGGAAATTTTAGTGTGGTTGGCAATTTTCCATACAACATTTCGACACAGATATTGTTTAAGTTGCTGGAGTGGAGAGATAATGTGGAATGCATGGTAGGAATGTTTCAGAAAGAAGTGGCGCAAAGGGTAGCTTCTAACGAGGGTAATAAGATCTATGGAGTGTTAAGTGTTTTGGTACAGGCATTTTTTGAAGTAGAATACTTGTTTGATGTACATGAAAAGTGTTTCCAGCCACCTCCTAAAGTAAAAAGCGGGGTGATAAGATTATTACCGAAACAAAGCCGATTGAATATGAAAAGTGAAAAAGAATTTTTCCTGCTTGTGAAAACCGCCTTTAACCAGCGGAGGAAAACACTAAGAAATGCTGTAAAAGGGCTATTTGATGCAGCAATTCTGGAGGAGGAATTGTTTAATAAAAGAGCAGAACAGTTAACAATTGAGCAATTTGCAGAACTTACTTTTAAAATGAGATGAGCAAAGTAATTATAACAGGGAAGTCACATCAATATTTGATTGATCAATTACAGCATAAGGGATACGAAGTAGTATATGCTCCCTCAATTTCATACGAGGAATTGGTAGACTCGATTGACGGTGCAACAGGAATAATTGTAACAACCAGGATCAGGGTGGATCAAGGCCTTATTGATAAGGCTGTAGCATTGAAATGGATCGGAAGATTAGGCAGTGGAATGGAATTAATAGATGTTGAGTATGCAGAAAACAAAGGAATAAGCTGTGTCAGCAGCCCGGAAGGTAACCGAAATGCTGTGGCAGAGCATACCCTCGGATTATTGCTAAACCTGTTAAATCATATATCCTCCTCCCGGGACGAGATAAAAAAGGGTATCTGGAAAAGGGATGAGAACAGGGGTATTGAACTAAGCGGGAAAACAGTCGGAATTATTGGTTATGGAAATACGGGCAGCAGTTTTGCAAAATTATTACAGCCATTCAATGTAACAGTATTAGCCTATGATAAGTATAAGTTTGGGTTTGGGGAAGGATACATAAAGGAAGCTAACCTGGAACAAATTGCACGGTATGCAGATGTTATAAGTCTTCATATTCCGCTGACCAATGAAACTGCTGAAATGGCAAACACTGCTTTTTTTACTTCACTTAAGAATAAACCATTTTTTTTAAATACATCCCGTGGAAAAGTGATCAGCCTTGATGCTGTCATCCAGGCTTTAAAGGAAAATAAAATTTCGGGTGCAGGGTTAGATGTATTACCCAATGAAAAATTATCTACTTACTCGGCCAGGGAAAAAGAGCAACTGGATTGGCTGCTCGAACAACCCAATGTGCTCATCACCCCACATATAGCCGGCTACAGTGAAGAAGCTTCCTATAAGATGGCGGATGTTTTGCTTCATAAGTTGAAAATAATCTGATAGCGGTAATTGTTTGTTAATTTCTCTTTATTAAAAATGAGTGGTACTGTTTTTTCGGGAAAACAGGAAACAGTTTTATGAGAAAAATTTTACTTCTTCTATCAACTGTGGTACTTCTTCTATTGTTCTCCTGCTCAAAATCATTGGAAGATCGTCTGATCGGTAGCTGGCAACTGGAGGATGCATGGGAAAGAGTTTTTTTGGGACGGGATCATTTTCAAACAGGGTATGAATCCGGCATTTTTACATTCATGGAAAATGGAGATGCCAGCTATACCAGCAATACAGATACACTCACTGGCTTCTGGAGAGCTAATAACTATACTAACAGCTATTACAATAGCAGCACAGATCAATGGGAATCAAGGCAAATGAGAAGGTTGAGGATAAGCCTTGTCAATTTTCAGCAAAACCGGAGGCTTGAATGGGAATTTGATGATTTTAGCTTCAAAAATGACTGGGAAAAAATAAGAGCTGAGCAATATTCCCTTAGTAATGACAGAATATATGAGTTTGGCAGGCGGTAAAAATTTTAAGGGGATTCCCTTTTTTTAGTCAAAAAAAGTTTTTTATCTTTATTGTTCAATAATGCAACGCTTCAGTAAGTAAACTGGGGCGTTGTTATTTTTTATTTTATCAAAGGAGGTGAACATGAGTGGTATTCAATATGTGACAAAAGAGACGCTGGAGCAAATGAAAGCTGAGTTACAGCGGATGAAAGCCGTAGATCGTCCTGCTGCCAGTAAAGCTATTGCAGAAGCAAGGGAAAAAGGTGACCTGAAAGAGAATGCTGAGTATGATGCAGCTAAAGAAGCCCAGGGTATACTGGAAGCAAAAATTGCAGCTTTTGAAGGATCGCTGGCTAATATTCGTGTATTGGATGAATCCAGTATTGATACCAGTAAAGTATCTATTCTTACAAAAGTGACACTTACTAATCTGAATACCAAAAAACAGGTCACTTATAAAATTGTAAGTGAGCAGGAAGCGGATCTGAAAGCAGGAAAAATTTCAGTTACCTCTCCTATAGGCAAGGGTATTCTTGGAAAACAGGTAGGGGAAACAGCTGAGGTAAAGGCTCCGGCTGGAGTACTTACATTTAAAATTGAAGAGATTACGGCATAAACTATCTGCGGGAACTCAAAAATTAATAAAGCCTTCGTAAACACGAAGGCTTTATTATTAATAAAAGAGTTATAGCTTTAATATAAAAACATTCTGTGTTTGAGAGGATAAAGTATTATTTACTTTCAGTAAAATCAAAACTGTTTGGTGGTATGACAATATTTTCAAGAATCATTACTGGTGATATACCATGTTATAGAATCGCAGAGAATGAAAAATTCTTTGCCTTTCTTGATATATTTCCACTTAGAGAAGGTCATGTACTGGTGGTTCCTAAAACAGAAGTGGATAATCTGTTCGACCTGCCATCCGAATACTTACAGGAAATGTTATTGTTTGCAAAACCCATTGCTAAAGCAATTGAAGCTGCTTTTGATTGTAACCGTTGCGGTATCAGTGTAATCGGGTTAGAAGTGCCACATGCACATATGCATCTTATACCTATACGGTCAGCTAACGATATTAATTTTACGCAAGCCAAGCCAAAGGCATCTGATGAAAGTTTGAGAGCAGTGCAGGAAAAAATTCTGAACAAGATGAACTGATTTTTATTTAGGGTGATTTTTTATCCTGCCCGGATTCTTTTTTATAAATTCATCCCAGCCCTTTACGGCTTTCGGCATTTTCCCTAAAACTGAATTGGTTTGATAGTGATGACATAGTGCCACCGCTAATGCATCTGTTGCATCATACTGTTTTGGGTTTTCCTTGAATGATAATAATGTTTGCAGCATTTTCATAACCTGTTCTTTATCTGCATTACCATTGCCGGTAACGGATTGTTTTACTTTTTTTGGAGAGTACTCTGTTACTTCCAGTCCATGGCGCATAGCGGCAGCAATAGCAACTCCCTGCGCACGGCCCAATTTTAACATGCTTTGTACGTTCTTGCCAAAGAAAGGAGCTTCAATGGCAAAGTCAGTTGGCTGATATTTAGTTATCAATCCGCTGACCGTATTAAAGATCAATTGCAATTTTTTGTAACTGTCTTTTACCTTACCGGGTTTTAGCACACCCAATTCCAATAACGACACCTCATTGCCTTTGACTGTTATCAGGCCATAGCCCATTACTATTGTACCGGGATCTATGCCAAGGATTATTTTAACAGGCTTTTGCAAGCGGGAACGTATTTTTACAAGATTAATGAAGCTGCACCGAAATATCAAAATCTTCATCAATTACTTCCTTGGCCCGTTATTGTTTATCTGGCTTTCATGGTCAATTTACAGGGAAATAAAGAGCCAGCCTGATATTGAAACTGCATGGCAAAAAATTGG
>CAZTKV010000081.1:9596-11908 GCA_964614285.1 uncultured Chitinophaga sp.
ACTATTTCCGTTACCATCGTGGGCAGTATCAGCCAGTTGATCGTTACCATATTCATGGGCTTAACCGGGTTGGTCATTCTCCGCCCTTATATTCAGGATGAACATGTTATTTCTTCTATCTGGCTTTCAATGATCATCTATGCCGGGCTGGGCGTATTACTTTTTTTAACACTATTTTATTTCCGGCTGTCTTGGCTAATCAAATGGGTGGACCGCCTGCCCGGAATGAAACGATTTGCTTACCTGGTAAAGGTTTTGGAGGGTTTTAATGCAACATTATTATTACGGATACTGTCTTTATCACTGTTCAGGTTCATCGTATTTATCATACAGTATTACCTGCTGTTTCGTTTATTTGATGTGGAAGTTTCCTGGTGGCAAACTTTTTGGTCGGTAAGTGTTTCGTTCCTGGTGATGGCGGCCATACCGACCTTTGCGATTGCAGAACTGGGATTGAAAGGTAAAGTAAGCCTTATTTTTACCGGGCTATTTAGTGCGAATAAAGCAGGAATAATTTTTACAACGGCCGGCATCTGGGTTATCAACTTAATCATCCCGGCCATTATCGGAAGCCTGATGATACTGAGCATAAAAAAAATTAATACAGAGAAGAATGAAGGGACTTAAATTCTTAGCGCCGGCTTTTTTAGTGTTGCTTGGCTTTTCCAAACAAACAAACGTACCCGCCGACACTTTTTGTGGTATCAGGAATGTGGCTTTCCAGGTAGATGAGGAAGTGACGTTTACTGTTTACTATGCCGTGGCAGGAGTATATGTAAATGCCGGAACGGCCACTTTTACAAGTAAACTGGAGAAAATAAATAACAGGCCGGTGTATCATGTAACCGGGGAAGGAAAAACAAATTCATCCTACGACTGGATATATAAAGTAAGGGATAAGTATGAAACCTATATTGATACGGCTACCATGCAACCATTGAAGTTTGTTCGCAATGTGAATGAAGGGGGATATAAAATCTATCAGAATATAACATTCAACAAAACAGCTAATACAGCCATCGCCACTGATGGAGTGTTTAAGGTACCGGCCTGTGTGCAGGATGTGGTAAGCGCCATGTACTATGCCCGTAATATTGATTTTTCTAAACTGCGTCCGGATGATAAGATTCCTTTTTCCATGTTTCTGGATAATGAGGTATACAATATGTATATCCGCTATGTTGGAAAAGAAGAGATAAAGACCAAGTATGGAAAATTCAGGGCTATAAAAATAAAACCTTTGCTATTGAAAGGACAGATTTTTGAGGGCGGAGAGAAAATGACCGTTTGGGTGACAGATGATAAAAATCATATACCTATAAGAGTCGAAAGTCCGCTGGTGGTGGGGAAAGTAAAAATTGATATGATGGGACATTCCAATCTCCGTCATCCGCTTACATCACTTATCAAAAGGAAGTAACCGGATGCTTTTTAGATTTCTTCCAGTTTAAAAAAATCTTTTGGGCGAACTCCTCTTTCTGTTTGCTGCAGGTTGCAACATTCATACACAGGGTCATGCTCAAAGAAAAGTATATAATCACCTTCTATTGCTTCCTTCAAAAATGATTTCTTTTCATTTAAGGTTGTGAGAGGAAACATATCATAAGCCATTACATAAGGAACGGGAATATGTCCCTGTGAAGGAAGAAGGTCGGCCATGTATACAATTGTTTTGCCCTTGTACTTTACCTGGGGCAGCATCATGCTTTCGGTGTGCCCGCTTACAAACCGTACAGATATATCATTGGCAAAAGCTGTTTCACCAAGTTTACCGTCAACCATTCCGGTTACATCAACAAATTTTAATTGCCCGCTTTCTTCAATCGGTAAAATATTCTCTTTTAGGAAAGAAGCCTTTTCCCTGTCGTTAGGAAAAACCGCCCAATCCCAGTGTTCTTTATTGCTCCAGAAAACAGCATTCTTAAAGGCGGGGACTAATTTATCACCTTCTCTTTTAATAGAACCACCACAATGATCAAAATGGAGATGCGTAAGGAATACATCAGTGATATCGTCAGGGTGAAAGCCATGCTTTGCTAACGATTTGTTCAGTGTGTCGTCTCCATGCAGGTAATAATGGCTGAAAAATTTCGCATCCTGTTTGTCGCCATTGCCATTATCTACCAGTATCAACCTGTTGCCATCTTCGATCAACAGGCATCGCAGTGCCCAGGAACATAAATTATTCCCATCTGCAGGATTGATCTTGTTCCATATGCTTTTCGGTACCACACCAAACATAGCGCCTCCATCCAGCTTAAAATAACCTGTGTTTATAGTGTAAAGTTTCATGCAGTTTTATTTTTTGCAGC
>CAZTKV010000082.1:0-3703 GCA_964614285.1 uncultured Chitinophaga sp.
CCAACCGACCAAAGATGCTTGTCATCACAGGCTTATCAGCCCTGTTTATTTTTATTGCCTGCAAAAAAGACAATACTGGTACTAATGAGCCAGCACCGGTTGATCCCGTTGCTGCGGTGCTAAATCTGCCCGCTACCCCTTTTAACTATGCGAATATTGTGCAACCTGCTTACCTGACCGGTCCGAATATCATTGGTCAGATAAATACTCCATCTAATAATCCCATTACAGACAATGGAGCTACACTTGGCAGGGTGCTGTTTTATGATAAAAATCTTTCTCTCAATAATACCATTTCCTGTGCTTCATGCCATAAACAGGCCAACGGATTCTCTGATCCGGTAACCAAAAGTGCCGGCTTCAACGGAGGGCTCACCGGCAGAAATTCCATGTCCCTGATCAATGCTAAATATTATCCAAACGGAACATTCTTCTGGGACCAGCGGGCAGCTACATTGGAAGAACAGGTATTGATACCGGTTCAGGATATGGTGGAAATGGGCATGACATTATCGCAGCTGGAAACCAAACTACGTAACCTGGCATATTATCCACCGTTATTTACAAAAGCATTTGGCGACAACACCATCAGCAGCACCCGTATTGCTGCCGCACTTTCACAGTTTGTTCGTTCCATTGTTTCTTTTCAATCAAAATACGATGCAGGCCGCTCAACCTTTCCTGCTGCCCCGGCACCTCCGCCTAATGCAATATTTCCCAACTTTACAGCCCAGGAAAATCGTGGCAAGGAATTATTCTTGTTGCCGCAAAATGCCTGTGCTGCCTGTCATGGCTCCGAAACTTTTACAGCCCCACAGGAAAAAAATAATGGTCTGGATATGGTGACTATTGACCGGGGGTTTGGTGCAGTAGCCAATAATACAGCACTGGACGCTACATTTAAAGTGACCACCTTAAGAAATGTAGAACTCACCGCACCCTATATGCATGATGGACGTTTTGCTACACTGGAACAAGTGGTAGAACATTATAATTCTGGTGTGAGAAACCACCCTAATCTATCACCACAATTAAGATTGCCTAATGGTCAGCCAAGACTATTGAACCTTACCGCACAAGACAAAGCAGCCCTGGTGGCTTTCCTGAAAACACTGACTGATACAAATGTGGCGACAGATGTGAAGTATTCCGATCCTTTTAAATAACTACAACTTTCCCTGCGAAGCCCTGATCATTTCCGAATAGCCCCATTTTCTGGTTAATGCATTTATGGCCATAGCAATCCTTTTGGTTTTAGTAGGCTCTGTTTTGGCACTATCAATCCATTTGCTGAAGTAACGCTGATGTGATCCGGCAAGGGTTTGGAAAAAATTCTTTGCTGCAGGGTCATCATCAAGGCAATCCATAAAGTCACTGTTAAATACAAAATCACTTTTATCTACTGTCAATTGCACTTTGAGCATGGCACCGTGCCTTTTGCCCAGCGATTTTCGCATGGCAGCATTTAATGGCATTATGAATATACCTCCGCCTATAGGCAACACCGAAACCCGTTTTATCACAAGATTGTCCAGTTTACCCTTTATCTTGAATTCTTTTTTATTTCCCGGTTTCAACTCCTGTATAATACCGGCAGGTAATTCGAAATAGGTCCAGCCAGTCTTCTCTCCTTTTGTTTCATACTTATGAATGGTAGCAGTAAATTGAACCATAGATCAAAATTAATAACTAAATTCCGCTGGGTATATAGTACTAAAATAATTCATTCTTCAAAAATCAGTTATATGAAAACAAATGCCCTCCCCTTTTTTGAAAGATTTGCATCAAAGGTGACCAAAGCAACAGGTAAACCCCTGGCCTTTATTTTAGCCTGTATCGTTATTTTCGGATGGATCATTACCGGGCCGGTTTTTCATTTTTCCGACACCTGGCAACTGGTGATCAATACCGGTACCACTATTATTACTTTCCTGATGGTCTTTGTAATTCAGCATGCACAAAATAAAGACAGTGTAGCTCTGCAATTAAAATTGAACGAACTGATTGCAGCCACTTCAACTGCCAGTAACCGGTTGGTGGACGTGGAAGATCTTTCGGCGGAAGAACTGGAAACATTGAAAAAATTTTACATAACACTATCTGCTCTTGCAAAAGAGGAAAAAGATATTCATACTACTCACTCCATAGATGAAGCGGCATCAAAGCATCAGAGCAAAAGCATGGACCAGAAATGATATATGAACTGGCGGATACTAGGTGTTTCGTTTTCAACTTCCGTTATAATTTCGATATACGTAAGAAAGAAGATAATAATGGCCTATTTAATGTTGAATCACCGGAAAGAACTAATTAATAATTGCTTCACAAAATAAATACTGCAGTCTGGCCATTTAAGCTTATCTTTACAGCGTTAATTTGAGTGAGACGACAGTTTGTAAGTGAACGATTTTTTCTGCTACGCCCTAATCCTGAGTTTATCGAAGGATCTGCTAATAGTTAGTCTTCTTTACCCTTGCGTTATTCTCAAGTATTTTTAAAAGTTAATTTTTTTTCATGAACATTTATGTTTCAAATTTAAGCTTCGCCGTTGTGGATGAAGACTTAAGAAGTTATTTTGCTGAGTACGGAGAAGTTACTTCTGCAAAAGTTATTATGGACAAGTACACAAACCGCAGCAAAGGCTTTGGTTTTGTGGAAATGAGTGATGATGCTGCTGCCCAGAAAGCAATTGCTGAATTGGACGGTGCTACTGTTGATGGTCGTTCTATCAAAGTAAGTGTGGCTAAGCCAAGGGAAGAAAGACCTGCCAGGTCTTCTAAACCTGCATACTCCAACAATCGTTGGTAATAACAACACAAAATTGTAAAGCCTTCCGGATTTTCCGGAAGGCTTTTTTATTTACAGGCAGTTACACAAAAAGTCCCGTTTTGCAGTAGTGCAAAACGGGACTTTAATAACTATTATTAATAAGTATTATGCTCTTTGTTTTTGCTTAACAGCCGCTTTTTTCACTGGTGTTTTGCTTTTGCTCTTTTTAAGGGCTGAATCAATAGCTGCACTCAGGTTCGCAAAAGTTGGCTTACCGGCAAAGGGCACATCATTAATAAAAAAAGCAGGCAATTCCTTTACTCCCCTGTTAATACCTTCTTTCAGGTCATCCTGCACCTGCCAGCCATAAACTCCATTCACAAGGTCATCCAGAAATTTTTTATTCTTTATACCAGCTTCTTTGCTATGCAGCTTTAAACTGGTGGTACCAAGATTTCTTCTGTTGCTGAATAACACATTATGCATCTCCCAGAATTTGCCTTCCTGGGCAGCTGCTACAGCCGATTCACTGGCCTTCAAACTACGCTGGTGAATAAGTGTAAGCGGGAAATGACGAAACTGAAATCTTATCTTTCCCTCATACTCTTCAAGTAACTGCTTAACGACCTCATTTACTTTAGCACACTCTTCACTCTCATATTCTCCAAACTCCATTAAAGTTACCGGGGCATCTTTTCTACCTACAAAAATTTCCCGTGGTTCAATAATTATTACATCATCTTTTTTGAATGCCATTATTATCTCCTTTTTCTTAATCAGGTTTTATTATCCTGAACTATATTAACAAATTTCCAGCCATTTGGTTGAAAGAAAGGCACTTACGCCAATCAGTCATTATGCCGAATCGGTTGAAGATAATATTTTTTTGTACCCGGCCAAATCCACCTAACATTAATTTGCTAACAGTCGTATA
>CAZTKV010000082.1:3803-11697 GCA_964614285.1 uncultured Chitinophaga sp.
TATTTTTTTGTACCCGGCCAAATCCACCTAACATTAATTTGCTAACAGTCGTATAAAGTATTGATAAACAATTAATTATAACAATAAATATACTTATCAAATTAATCATTGCTGGAAATTGACGAGTGCTATTTTGTCAAATTTGGTGTACCAGCTTAAAGCCATATCCTAAAAAGTCCTTGGGTATCTTTTAAAAACTGAAAACTAAGCCGCTGATTATAAAGTGATTAAGCAATTGCATATTATCTTGGCTATGCGCAAATTAACAGGAACTAGGTTTGCAGGCGTAGGAATGCCCCTGTATTTTTACATCATCAAAGCAATATCATATTGCTCACAGATAAAGAATCCGGATATACTAACTTCTACTTGCCCTATCGTTTGCCCCTGACTTATTGCTTGCTAAACAGATTGCGACACCATCAAGTTTGTTTTTAACAACGTTTATTAACCTAAAAATTATAATTATGAAAAAGATCTTCATGAACAACCGGCTTATCGCTATTGCATTTATGACTGTATTTTCAACAGCTGTGGCACCTGCAATGGCAAATGAAAAAAATCCAGTTTTACCAATTGAGATCAAGTATGTAGGGAAAGTGCAGAACAACCCCGTGTTCCAGCTTTTTGTAGCTGGTAATGGCACACAGGATGATTTTACCATCAACATTAAAGATGAATTTGGTAATTCACTGCACATGGAAAACATCAAAGCTGAAAGTTTCACAAAAAGATTCATGCTGGCTATAGAGGAATTGGGCGATTACAGTATCCAGTTCCAGGTTACCAGCAGGAAAACTAAAAAATCAGTTGTGTATGCTATCAATAGCAGCACCCGTAATGTTGAAGAAGTAAAAGTGAATCAGTTATAATCACAACTTCCATTTACAACACTAAAAGATGCGGTTCAGCTGAACCGCATCTTTTTTTAATATACATTCTCATTGATACTCAATCATCGTATTTTTTCTCTTCAACTGACGAATTTTCAGTTTTAACAAAATTCTTTACTGACTCTCATCTGTTTATCTCTGTCAGTGGATAACTACAGCCTGAAATGCCCGATACTGCTGTATTTCAGGGTTACCTTTGCGCAGCTTTCGAATTAATACAGCAACAGGTTCTGTATACATGAAAAACAGGTAATACCTAAATACAGAACATTATCACATGCGGATTCAATGATACAATTGAATTCATTTCCGAAAATCCAATACCTGCACATTTGCTCACTAAAACATGTATCATGTTAAAAACGAAATTACATAAGGCAGGATTCATTATTACCAGCTTCATGCTGATGGCAGCTGCTTCCGGCAATAAATACATTGCTGTTTCAGGTGATACAGCAATAATATGCAAACCTGCCATACAGGATTCTGTATTTTCAGGTAAACATATTTTTGATGAAAATGGCCTTTGTATCTGCCTCGATGAACTGGATGAAAAAGATTTGACCAGTGCCCCCAGGATACAATTGAATGAAAAGGCCTCTGATTTTGTAACCAGCCACCTGAAAGAAAATGGATTTTATTATGATAAGATAAAAACCAAAAGCGCATCATCATTTGAGCTGATAGAAAATATTTTCCAGCAATACGAAATACCTGTTGAATTAAAATACCTGGCTGTTGTAGAATCAAAACTGGATAACCGGATAGTTTCTTCAGCAGGTGCTGCCGGACTATGGCAATTGATGCCGGTAGCAGCAAAAAGTTTTGGACTGAAAGTATCCGGTAAAAATGATGAACGAAAAAATAATTATAAAAGCACGGTGGCTGCTGCTAAATGTCTTATTTACCTGCATGGCATGTTTGATGACTGGTTATTAACGCTGGCTGCCTACAATAGTGGCCCGGCCAGAGTACTTTCTGCAATTAAAAAATCGGGGAGCCGTGATTTCTGGGTATTACAACAATACCTTCCTGCCGAAACGAGGAAGCATGTTAAGAAATTCATCAGTGTTCATTACCATTTTGAGGGACATGGTAGTCTTGTTACGATGACAAAAGCTGAAACAAAAGCTCATATCAATGCTGTATCAGCGTACCTGGCAAAATATAAAGAGCCTTTAAAAGCAGATTCTTCCGGGACAGTTCCGGAGACAGTAAATGCTTCCCGGTAAGATAGTAGCAATAATTATTCCTTTACAATGCTTACGATACCCTTTTCGAGATCGTAATAGCAGGCTTTTATCTGCAGCTGTTCACTGTCAAGCTTCTCTTTAATAATAGCAGACTGCTCTTTAAGCTGATGTATACCGTGTAATATATTTGCCCTGATACAATCATCAAGGCGATTTTTATCATTTAGTGAAACATTACTGATCTCTTTTTCGTTTTTCAGGCTATCAATAATGTCTTTAATATGTCCATGTACTTCCCCTCCTCCCACGAAGGCTTTTACAGCCCCGCATTGCTGGTGACCAAGCACAACAATCAGATCCACACCGAGGTGTTCAACCGCATATTCAACACTGCCTATTTCCAGTCCGCCAATCAGGTTTCCAGCAGTGCGAATAACAAAAAGATCGCCAAGTCCCTGGTCAAAGATCAATTCTGGAGACACCCTTGAATCAGAACAGGCAATCACTACGGCAAAGGGATGCTGTGCCCTTGATATCTCTATCACACGTTGCCTGCTTTCATCCGGATGTATTGGTTGCCAATGAGCAAACCTGCTATTTCCATCCATCAGCTTTTGCAAAGACGCTGGCGAAGGAGCAACAGGGCTAATGAGACTGCTGGCAGAATGATTCTTACATCCTGCTATGATAATTGTGATGAATAATAATACCGGTAATATAATATGCCACTTACTCTTCATAGAAGACAAAAGAAAGTCCTGTAAAACTATCCTTGCCCAGTATGTGATCTGCTGAGCCTTATCACCAAAATAAGTGAGTTTTATCAGGATATATCAGTCCTTCACAAAGCTGTTATGCTCTTTTACCTTCTCAAGTCCGGCAGTGGTGATGCGTATAACCAGTGTCTCCTGTTGTTCAGTCACTACCAATTGCTCCAGCTCGAGTAATTGTAGTTGCTGCTGAATGTCAGACCATTCCTGCATCCTTCTGAGTATGAGCTCACGGGGCCTGCAGGAGTAGCGTTCAGGCTGCGGATCATTTTTTACGATTTCGTAGATGGTATGGAGTAGGCTGTAATGGTCTTGCATATTTTAAAATTATCGGAAAATAGATTGCTGCAAAGATGAACTTATTAACAATTATTTGAGTGGAGCAGGAATAATTGTGGGAAAATTTTTTTCTGAAAGCTCATACAGATAATAACTGGCTGTTTCGGATAAAATACCCTCCCTGTTATATCAAGTCCCAAAGGTTTATAACTTTATCAGGCAGAAATAAATGTAGGTGCATGAAAATACTTATTACTGGTGCCACCGGCCTTATAGGAGCCGAAGTGGTAAGACAGGCCCTCATTGATAATGAAATTGATGAACTGATCCTGTTGATACGTAATCAGCCGGAGATAGTACATTCCAAAATTACCACGGTAATACATAAGGATTTCCTGGATTATGCTTCCGCAGGCAGGTATTTTGCCAAAGCTGATGCCGTTATCTGGTGTCTTGGTATTTCACAAACCCAGGTAAGCAAAAAGCAATACGAGGAGATAACCTGTGGATACCTGGAAGCCTGTGCCCGGTATTGCGCCCAAATTAACCCGGGAGTTAAATTTATTTTTGTAAGCGGTGATGGCAGTGACCGCACTGAAAAAAGCCGAACTCTTTTCAAACGCATCAAAGGAAAAGCAGAGAATTTATTATTACAATCCGGGCTGCAGCACATCCTCATTGCCCGTCCGGATGCTGTAAGACCCAGGCAAAAAAATAAAAAGGCCCCATTTGCCTATAAGCTGGCTTACCCTTTTTTTCCATTAGTACAATTGCTGGCTCCTGATAAGATCATCTGGTCTGATGTATTAGCAAGAGCATTGCTGCTGATGGCCAAAAAAGGAACTGGAAAAAATACGTTAGAAAATATCGAACTGAAAGCACTGGAATTAAATAAGAATCAGGGAAATTTTGCATAGCATAACCAGCCTGTTTGACAAAATTAAAACAACCATACAACAACACTTTTCAGATAAACAGTTAAAATGAAAAAGACACTACCAGCCCTCCTGTTATTCTTCTATTTGTTTGCATCGGCACAGGAGTCCTATAAACCCAGTACAGAAAATTTAGCAGCCCGTAAAACATTCCAGGATGATAAATATGGGCTGTTTATCCACTGGGGACTGAGCAGTGTACTGGGCAATGGGGAATGGGTAATGAATAACCGGCGGATCAAAGTGGAAGATTACCGTCGTTATAACAGGGTCTTTAATCCTGTTGATTTCGATGCAGAAAAATGGGTGCTCACAGCAAAGAAAGCCGGCATGAAATATATCGTCTTCATTACCCGGCACCATGATGGCTTTTCCAACTGGGATACCAAATACTCAGACTGGAAGATCACAAACACTCCATATGGCAAAGATGCACTGAAGCAACTGGCTGAAGCCTGCAGGAAACATAATATCAAACTGGGCCTCTACTACTCTACCCTCGACTGGTATCGCAATGATTATCCTTTCGAAACCGGACGTACCGGTCAATATAGCGGAAGAACAGAGAAAAGCAACTATGCAAGTTACCTGCAGTTCATGAAAAATCAATTAACTGAATTGCTTACTAACTATGGCCCTGTCATGAGTATCTGGTTCGATGGTCACTGGGACCAAACCAACCCCGAGGGGCATGCCAACAGGACTTCCCGAATTGACTGGAAATATGATGAGCTCTATAGTCTCATTCACCAGTTGCAACCAGCTTGTATGATTGGCAACAACCATCATCTTGACCCCATTGCAGGCGAAGATTTCCAGATGTTTGAAAAAGATCTGCCGGGAGAAAATAAATCGGGACTGAGTTTTCAGCAACCCTCAGATGCACTGCCCTTAGAAACCTGCGAGACCATGAATGATTCCTGGGGATACAATGTGACCGACAGAAATTATAAAACAGTGAAGCAGGTGATTCATTTACTGGTAAATACTGCTGGTCGCAATGCCAATTTACTATTGAATGTGGGGCCGATGCCTAATGGAGAGATACAAAAGGAATTTACCGACACATTACAGGCGGCAGGTGTATGGTTGCAACAATATGGTACTGCCATTTACAATACCCGTGGCAAACTGATGCCGCCCCAACCATGGGGGATAGCCACCAGAAACGATAAACAGGTATTTCTCCATTTACTGAACCGTCCGGCTAACAATTTTATTCTGCTCCCGGGATTCAATGAAACTATTTCGTCCGTTGAAATAATGGGTAGCAATAAAAAGCTAAAATGGAATAAGGTCACAGAAGGGGTTTTTATATATCATGAGTACCCCGTACAGGAAACGATTGATCATGTGATACAAGTGACAGTAAAGTAAATGGCCGGAATAGGTTTCTAAAGCAAGTCAGATATATTTTACAGCCTTGCTATTTATAAGCCCGCTGGTATTTTTATTTTCAATTTCCTCATTTGTTCTTTCAGTTTCTCTGGCAACCCAGGATGACAACCGCAATTCTTCTGATGGGCCAGGTGCCAGTCAATACGCTGTTGCAATGTGGGATTCTTCGGCATAGGATGCTGCTGATGCCATTCGGCATTAAGTCCCTTTGGTTTCTTTTGCATAAAAATTGTATAGTACAAAGCTACAGCAATTAATCAACCTGTTCCTATGACAGTTGAACAGCTATGACCAATAAGAACGCAGAAAGTTAAAAAAGCTGCTTGGGGACAGAAAACATCATAGACAAAGTGAGGGTCTATGTACGTTTATTTTCCCCTTACTCCGGTAGTTGTTGAATATGACCAGGTCTTTATACGAATCTTGTCAATTATGCTATTCCGGAAGAAATTTTACAAGCATAAGAGTGTCCGGATAAAAATTGTTGAAGCTCATAAACTTCTCTATCTTTTTACCTTGAGCCTGGTGTTTATCGATGATGTAAAAGGCATCAAAACGGATTGAGTCAGCAAATTTCAGTATCTCCTTTCTGCCCATCATAATCTGGAAACTTTTCCCATCAAAATTTCCTGTCTCCGCATTTCGTAGAATGAAAAGATCGTGGCCCTTCGTTTTCAATACAATTTGCTCCGTAACGGACTTAGATTCGGCATATCTCTTTCCTCTTGATTCTATGACAAACCAGTTAAACCCAAATCGGAAAAAAATTATAGCCAGGATAAAAACATAATACCTGTAGTCCTTCATTTTGAACATTGCCCAAACAACCAATGCAAACAAAAAAACAAGTGCCAGTGATTTGAGAACCGGCTGACTAGTTTCTATATTAAGTTTTAAAAAAGGAAGAATAAGAAAAGTAAGGAGCAATGCAAAACAAGCAACGAATAATATTGCATTTATTGCTTTATGCTGCCACGAATGATTATCTAAAGTTTCAAAGAAAAGATAAAAGCAAATCGAATAGAAAAGTGGCAGAAACATGAAAAGATACCGGGGATGAATCTTTGGTGAAATCCAGTAGATTATAATATTTGCCATTAAAACAACGAAAGAATAATAAACGAAATCATTCTGCTTTAGTTTGCGCCACAGATCTCTTTGAAAAAAAGCAACTACAAATAATGTCCAGGGAGCAAAATGGTATAAAAAAGTAAGGGGAAATGTAAATAGATGAAAAATAGCTATCCTTGTTTTATGTTCCATGAATGTCCTCTTGGAGCTTTCCTGCATCAGGTTTCCAAATACATCCAGCAAGGCAATATCATTTACCGATAAATAGGCAAAGTAATATGAGCCTGTTATTACTACTAATAATAAAATTCCCGCAAAATGTGCCGGGTGAAACAACACGTTGAATTTTCTTTTCCATATAAAGTAAGCAAGCAGGCTTAGTGCCTGAAAAACCAGGGCAGGAAATCCCTTCATCAGGAAACCTGCTGCAGCTATCAGGTAGGTAAGCAGAAATAAATGATAATATTTTTTCTTCTCCCCATAATGGTAGATCAAAAAGAAACTTATGTAAACAATCCAGGAAAAAGTGGTGTCTATCAATCCTACAATTGAATCATAAATCATGATCCTTCCGTTGGTCATAAAAGCAAAAGCTGTAAAAAAGGCCACAGAAGCTGATAAATACTTTTTGGTAAAATGATATACAGTGATACCCATACCAATAGTGGCCACGATAACAGGCAACCGGAATGCAAACATGGAATAATTTCCAAAGAGCTTAAAATAGGCTATTATTAACCAGTTATAGAGAGGTGGTTTATTAAGATAAATTTCTCCATTTAATGTAGGCGTAAGATAGTCGCCTGAAAATATCATTTCGCCGGCAACAAGGGCACGCCTTGCTTCATCATGATCGGCATTTAACGGCACAAAATCAAGATGCGACAAATAGGCGACGATAAGCAACAACAGGCAGCTTACTCCAAAAAACAAATGAAACCGCTCTTCTGATAGCTTATTTTTCAACATCACTTGTTGCATACTGAACTAAGATTGAACGACAAAACCTGCTGAATAAAAAATCCGTTTTAAGATTTACTCCCTCTCCTTTGCACCACGATTAAATATAGTAATAAAGAATTAAATTTCTTTTTTCTAAAAGCAATAAAGAGAACTTGCCTGTACTACTTGTTGAGAAAGTCGGCGGGCAACAATCAACTCCAACTATATTGATTTACTATTTGTGCAGCAAACCCGGCTCTCACGGATTCAGCAGGCAAGAAAAATTTCATTTAACCGGTTGCGGGGCATCTTTAAACCGTTTATGGGCACCGGATATTTTTCCAATAAAATACTGCACCGGAATGATGACTTTTTTTACAAAACCGGGTATGCCACCCACATCAAATTCAGAT
>CAZTKV010000083.1:0-1201 GCA_964614285.1 uncultured Chitinophaga sp.
GCTTCAATATCCAATCCCACTTTTTTATAGGCATCTCTGAAGGGCATTCCTGCATTAACCAGTTTATTCACTTCTTCCACACTGAAGAGGTATTTGTATTTCTCATCGGCGAGAATATCTTTTTTGATTTCAATATTCGACAACATTAATCCTGCCATTTCAATACAATCTCCAAGTATTTTAAATGATGGAAACAAATGCTCTTTCAGTAACTGAAGGTCCCGGTGATAACCAGAAGGAAGATTAGTGGTCATCATCAGAATCTCATTGGGTAATGCTTTGATGCGATTACAATGAGAACGGATCAGTTCAAATACATCCGGGTTCTTTTTATGTGGCATGATACTGCTGCCGGTGGTCAATTCTGCAGGGAAACTGATAAATCCGAAATTCTGGTTCAGGTACAGGCAGGCATCCATGCTTAACCTGGCCAGCGTGTCGGCTACATTTGCCAGCGACTGGGCTACGATTCGTTCAACTTTACCTCTTCCCATTTGTGCATACACAACATTATAATTCAAATCTTCAAAACCAAGAAGTTTTGTTGTCAGTGTTCTGTTGATTGAGAAAGAGGTGCCATAACCTGCCGCAGATCCTAAAGGATTTTTATTGACAACATCATAAGCTGCTTTTATGGTTATTACATCATCAACTAAGCTTTCTGCATAGGCACCAAACCATAAGCCAAATGAGGAGGGCATAGCTAATTGCAAATGTGTATAACCGGGTAACAGATGGTCTTTATACTTTTCGCTTTGTGTTTGGAGCAAATCAAAAAGTTGTTGAATGTTTTTTACCAATTCTTCCAATTCATTCCGGAGAAACAGTTTTACATCTACAAGAACCTGGTCATTGCGGCTGCGGGCAGAATGTATTTTTTTGCCTTTGTCGCCCAGTTTTTGTGTTAACAATAACTCTACTTGTGAATGAATGTCTTCCACATCCTCCTGTAGTTTGAATTCCCCCTTTTGTATCTGCTGATAAATATTCTTCAGTTCTTTCTGTAATTGCGATAATTCATCTTTGGTCAGTAATCCAACTGATTCCAGCATTTCGATATGAGCCAGTGAGCCAAGTACATCAAATGCAGCCAGGTATATATCCATCTCCCTGTCTTTTCCAACAGTAAATGTTTCCACTTCCTTTAATGAGGCTTTATCTTTTTGCCACAATTTCATACTACCTGGTTTAAAAGCTGTAT
>CAZTKV010000083.1:1301-8677 GCA_964614285.1 uncultured Chitinophaga sp.
TCAAAGCTGTATAATTCATTTATCCTTGTGTCCACTACAAATTTGCATACAGCCGGAACAACATTGTGTGCTTTATTTTCTGTTTCAATAACTGTTACACTCATCTTGGAAGGTCCAAGAAGGTCAGATACTTTTTCGAAATGAAAATTTTGGAACCATTCAATATCCTTCAACGCTTTATAAATGGCATTTTCACCTTCATTGCGGGCAGCATGTCCTGCTTTTCCATGACTGATGCAATCCAGCACCATTAACCCTCTTTCAGCTACAGCCATTTGCATCTGTGTAGGTTCGCCAACAATGGCACAGTCTATCGTTGGTAAGTAGGGTAATGTATATTCTATACCACCAGTACCGCTGATCTCTTCTTCAGCAGTAGCGGCAAGTATTATATTATATTTCAAGGCTTGCTTGTCATAGAAATAAAGAAAAGTGGCTATCAGTGAAACCAGGCAGCCACCGGCATCATTACTTCCGAGACCAAAAAGTTTTCCATCTTCAACAACAGGCGAGAAAGGGTCTTTTGTATATTGGAGATTGGGTTTTACTGTGTCGTGATGAGAATTAAGGAGGATTGTTGGTTTTTTCTCATCAAAATATTTGTTTAGGGCAAATACATTGTTGCCAACCCTTGTATGTTCAATCCCCTTTGCTCCAATGAAGCGGCAGAGTATCCCGGCTGTCTGGTATTCTTCTTTGCTTAATGAAGGAGTAGCGATCAGTTCTTTCAACAACTCAACTGCTTCGTTTTGTAATATGTAAATTTCTTTACTCATTTATTATTGTCGTTCCTGAAGAACCGTTGATCAATTCTTTCAGATTTTCCGCTTTGCCAATGATTACTTTATTAACGCCACTTTTCAGGGCGGCAAATGCGTTATCTAATTTTGGGATCATGCCCGCAAATATTTTATTCTTAGACTTCAATTGCTGGTAATACGATGGTTTTATTTCCGGAATGACTGTTGTGTCATCATTGGCATCCAGCAGCACACCACTCTTCTCAAAGGAATAGATAAGCTGGACATCATAGAGCTCACTCATTCCCCTGGCAATCTCCTGGGCAATGGTATCTGCATTCGTATTCAGCAGCTGCCCCTGCTGATCATGTGTAATGGGTGCAAACACAACTGCAATATTCTTCGCCAGCAGGCCGCTGATAAGTTCAGTGTTGATCGTATCCACATCACCGACAAATCCATAATCGAGGACAGGGTGTTGCCTTTTATGCGCCAGTATTGCATCACCATCTGCCCCGCAAAGACCCATTGCATTACAATTATTGGCCTGGAGTCCTGCGACAATATTCTTATTAATGAACCCGGCATAGACCATCGTAACAATTTTCAGCGTCTCTGCATCGGTAATTCTTCTGCCATCAACCAATTGTTGTTCGATGCCTAACTTCTCTGCCAGCCTTGTGGCAAGTTTACCGCCACCGTGTACCAGTATCTTTTTTTCTTCAATAGAGGCAAATTCTTTTAAGAATGAAGCCAGCTTCGCTTCATCATCAATGATGTTTCCGCCAATTTTTATGACATATAGTTTAGCCATTGCTTCTTAGTAACTCAGCCAGTACTGCCTGTGCAGCCCAAACTCTGTTTGATGCTTCTTGTGTAACAATACTATTAGGCCCATCCAGGATTTCGTCACTCAGTTCCACATTTCTTCTTACTGGCAGGCAGTGCATCACTTTCGCATTGTTGGTCAGCTCCAGTTTTTTATTGGTCAGCATCCATTTTGGATCACTTTCATAGATCTTTCCGTAATCATTATAAGTGCTCCAGTTCTTTACATAGACAAAATCAGCATCTTTTAATGCTTCATTTTGGTTATGAGTAATGATAGCCCCTTTTGTAAATTCCTCACTCAGCTCATAATCCTCAGGGTGAGTGATGACAAATTCTGCTTTGCCCCATGCATTTACCCATTGAGAAAAACTATTGGCCACACATTGGGGTAGCGGTTTTACATGCGGAGCCCATGTCAGCACAATCTTTGGCTTGCTCACAATCCCGGAAGGGGAGTTTAGCAAAGCCTCCCGGATGGTTATAATATCTGTTAATGATTGTAACGGATGAAGTGTTGCACTTTCAAGGCTTACTACAGGGATACCAGCATATTTAATAAACTGTTTAATGTACAGCTCACTATAGTCATCATCCCTGTTTTTTAGTGAAGGAAATGTTCTGATGGCAAGGATATCAAAATACTTTCCAAAAATAGGTGCTGCATCTTTGACATGCTCAACCGTTGTGCCACTCATAATGGCTTCTTCTTCAAATTCAAGCATCCATCCTTCGCTTCCTACATTAAAGATAATGGGTTCCATTCCCAGGTTTTGTGCAGCGATTTGTGTACTCAATCTTGTTCGCATACTGGGATTGAGAAATAAACAACCAATACGTTTATTGGTTCCGAGTGATTTATCTGTGAATGGATTTGCCTTATAAGCCAGTGCCTTTTGCACAAGGGCATCAATATTATTTACATCATGAACAGAAACAAAATTTTTCATTCTTAACTGACGGGATTAGGTGTTGAGACCAGGTTGTGTATTTCTTCTTTTATTGACTCGATGAATTGTTCGGCATCTCTTTTCTTCAATGCCAGCGAAGGAAGCAAGCGGATTACATTTGGTTTAGCCTCTCCTGTAAAAATCTTCTGATTCCACAAGAGATTCTTTTTGAGATCCTTTAATTCTTCCGGTACGTCAAAGCCAATCATAAGTCCCCGGCCCCTCACATTTTTTAATTGGGGAATTGACCCGAGTTCATCCCTGATGTATTTACCAACCATCACTGTATTACCCATCAATTTCTCTTCTTCAATAATTTCCAGTACGGCTAATGCTGCAGCACAGGCCAGGTGATTACCGCCAAATGTAGTGCCCAGTTGAAAATGTTTGGGTTTAATATGCGGAGCAACAATGATACCGGCGACAGGGAATCCATTACCCATGCCTTTCGCCATAGTATAGATATCTGCGTTCACCCCGGCGAAATCATGACTGAAAAATTTGCCGCTTCGGCCATAACCGCATTGCACACTGTCCGCAATATATATTGCGCCATTTTCATCACAAAGGGAACGTATTTTTCTCAGGAACGAATCGTCAGCTACATTGATACCCCCCACACCCTGGATTCCTTCGATAATGACAGAGGAAATCACTTTGCCATTTTCTTTGAAACATTCTTCTAATGCATCCTCATCATTGAAGGGAAGAAAGATAACATTCCCGGTTTCGTTCACAGGGGCGACATAATTTTTATTATCTGTCACGGCAACAGCAAGTGATGTTCTTCCATGAAAGGATTTGCTGAACGTAACGACTTTTTTTCTTCCATTGTGAAAACTGGCAAGTTTCAACGCATTTTCATTTGCTTCGGCTCCGCTGTTACAGAGAAATAGCTGGTAATCTTCTTTACCGGAAACCTTTCCCAATTTTTCTGCCAGTTGCTGTTGCAGAGGAATACGGATTGAGTTAGAATAAAAAGCAATCTTTTCCAGTTGTTCCTCTATGCGTTTCACCCAATGCGGATGAGTGTGGCCGATACTGATCACCGCATGGCCACCGTACAAGTCAAGATACTGCTCGCCTTTATCATCCCACACATAGGAGCCTTTGGCTTTTACTATTGTGATTTCATTGATCGGGTAAACATCGAAAAGATTCATTAGTATAATTTAGAAGTAATTCGCCTTGAGTTTAAGTCCTGAAGTTTCATCTACACCAAATAGCAGGTTCATATTTTGAACGGCCTGTCCGCTGGCTCCTTTTAACAGGTTATCAATAGCAGAATGGACAACCACCTTGCTTCCGGCTTTCTCCACTTGTATAATTGCTTTATTGGTATTTACTACCTGCTTTAAAAAAATTGGTTCTTTACTCACATGGGTAAAAGGATGACCAGTATAAAAAGTTGAGTATAGTACATTCAATTCTTCAACGCTCAAATCACAATGGATAGTGGAACTGATAAAAATACCCCTGGTAAAATCACCTCTCCAGGGAACGAAACTCAGGTCAATGTCGTTTTTGGGTTGAAGGTGTAAAAGGGATTCACCGATTTCTCCCAGGTGCTGATGGGTTAATGTTTTATAAGCCTGGATATTATTTACCCTCCAGCTAAAGTGAGAAGTGGTAGACAAAGACTGACCGGCGCCTGTCGAACCGGTGATACCTGTTGTATATATATCCTTTAATAAACCGGCTTTTGCCAGTGGTAATAATCCTAACTGTATGGCGGTCGCAAAACAACCTGGATTGGCAATGTTTTGTGCTGATTTGATCATATCCCTGTTCAGTTCGGGTAGGCCATAAACGAAGTGTCGGTTGCCGATAGAAGATTGAGCCGTAAGACGGAAGTCATTAGCCAGGTCAATCACCTTTATTTTGTCTGCGATCTTATTTTCGGCCAGGAATTTTCTTGACTCTCCATGTCCCAGGCAAAGAAATAGCACATCAATATCATCACTCAACTTATCTGTAAAAGTCAATTCTGTGTCACCAATCAGATCCTGGTGAACAGAATGGATCGGTTTGCCGGCATTACTCCGGCTATGAATAAAAGAGGCCTCTACACCGGGGTGATTTAACAACAGTCGTATTAATTCACCTCCGGTGTAGCCTGCACCTCCGATTATACCTGCTTTAATTTTTACCATCCGCATCAGTTTTTACCAAATGATAAATGGATGTCTGGTTGCCAAAAATTTTGCTGAAGCCTCTCACATCATCTCCGGTAAAGCCGGTATTCATCTCACCATATTTGCCAAACTTACTATTCATCAGATCATATTTGCTTTCAATACCGGTAACCTGGAAACGATAAGGCATCAGTTGAATAAATACATCACCTGTTACGTTTTGCTGACTATTTTGCAGAAATGCTTCAATATCTCTCATAACGGGGTCGAGTATCTGGCCTTCATGCAGCCAGTTTCCATAGAATTGTGCCAATTGATCTTTCCACTGCAACTGCCACTTGGTCAGTACATGTTTTTCCAATGCATGATGTGCTTTTAAAATAACCATCGGGGCTGCTGCTTCAAAGCCTACACGGCCTTTAATACCAATGATGGTATCGCCAACATGTATATCACGGCCAACGCCGTAAGGACCTGCAATGGTTTGTAAATACTGAATGGCCTCAGCAGGATGAATGAACGTGTTACCATTGACCGACCTCAACTCGCCTTTCTCAAAACTCAATTTCACTTCTTCGCTTTCTGTCTTTGTTACCTGTGTGGGCCATGCTTCTTCCGGCAATATGCCTTTTGAAGAAAGTGTTTCCTTGCCACCCACACTGGTTCCCCAAAGACCTTTATTAATAGAATACATGGATTTGTCGAAATTCATGTCCACGCCTTTGGCCTTCAGGTAAGCAATTTCTTCTTCGCGGCTGAGTTTCAGATCTCTTATCGGGGTAATTATCTCTACACCCGGAATCATGATGTGAAAAATCATGTCAAACCTTACCTGGTCGTTACCGGCACCGGTACTTCCATGTGCTACAGCATCTGCTTTTAATTTTGTGGTATGTTCGGCAATGTGCAATGCCTGGCTCAGTCTTTCAGCTGAAACGGAAAGTGGATAAGTATTATTTTTCAATACATTACCATAGATGAGATATTTTATAATACGATCGTAATATCCTTTTACCGCATCAATGGTGGTGTGAGTTTTTACACCCAGTTTGTATGCATGTGTTTCAATTTGCTTCAATTCTTCCTCGTTGAAGCCACCGGTATTCACGATGATACTATGTACCTCATAGCCTTTATCCTCCCCCAGGTATTTAACACAGTAAGAAGTATCTAATCCCCCGCTAAATCCTAGTACAACTTTCCTGGACATATTATTTCTAATTATAAGTGAAATAAATGATGTAAAAGAGATTTTGGCTTTCCTCCGCCGTTGCCATTAGAATCAGTTTTATCTTTTTTCAGAAACGGCCTCAGCAGCTTCCATTGTTTAAATTTCAGGAGCCTTTCAAATCCCTTTTTGTTCTCTTCAAAGTATTGCTTTGTTTCCTCCGGCTCGTAGTGATCTTTTGGATCATAAAGCATGGCAGTACACATACAGTTCTTTCTTTCTTTACTCATCAGTATATCATAGTTCACACAGCTTTTACAGCCGGCCCAGAAAGCCTCGTCTTGTGTAAGTTCTGAATAAGTTACAGGTTCATATCCAAGGTCACTGTTGATTTTCATTACAGCAAGGCCGGTAGTTAGCCCAAATAATTTTGCCTCGGGATATTTTTCTCTTGACAGGTCGAAGATTCTTTTCTTAATGGATTTTGCTACACCACTTTTCCGGAAAGCGGGTGCTACAATCAAACCGCTGTTAGCCACATACTCTCCATGGCTCCATGTTTCAATGTAACAAAAGCCTACCCATTCATTCTGGTCGGTGATAGCAATCACCGCTTTGCCTTCATCAATTTTTTGTTCAATATAATCAGGCGAACGCTTGGCAATACCGGTGCCCCTGGCAGCAGCCGAGGCTTCCATTTCATCAGTTATTGTTTTTGAGTAGACTTTGTCTGAGACAGTTGCTACCCTGATAATTATATTTTGATTGTCCACTTTTAAAACTGCATTGGTATAATACGGCTCACCAGTCCTGAATAAATTTCTTTGGGGAGTCTTCACTGACAGGGACCATGGTGAGGGGTTCGTCCTGTCAGAATACAGGGCGACGTCGGGGGCGGGAAAAAGTAAACACATCAAAGCCAACGGAATAAACCCCGCTGGTAATTGGCGCATGGAACGCAAATTGTTTTGTATGTGTCAGAATATTAGCCATGTAGCTTAACAAGTTGTAACTTGGATGCAAATTTATAATAATAATTGGTTTAAGCTCACAAAATTTTTGTTATAAACCTCTTTTATGGATGAACAAGTAACCACACAACCTGAACAACCGTTAGCACAACCACCTGCTAAGAGAAAATCCTGGTTCAAGAAATTCGCCACGAGAATTCTTATTTTCCTTTTTATTGCCCTGGCTATATTTATTTATGTGAAATTCTTTTATGTTTTTGGAGAAGGAAGTAAAGCCGGAGAACTAAATTTCTTTGTGAAAAAGGGATATATTTTTAAAACATATGAAGGCAGGGTGATACAAACAGGGTACAAATCTAAAGTTCCGGGAAGTATTCAGTCGAATGAATTCGAGTTTTCTGTAGTGGATGAAAAAGTAGCACATCAGTTGATGTCAAATAGCGGCGCTTTTATGGAACTGCACTATAAGGAATATCTTGGAGCTTTACCCTGGAGGGGGATGAGCAAATATGTGGTTGACAGCATCATTTCAATACAAAGGCCAGGTAATACGCAGACACCATTTCAATGATTTATTGGGCAAG
>CAZTKV010000083.1:8777-11323 GCA_964614285.1 uncultured Chitinophaga sp.
AGGCAACACTCTGTGAAACACTGAAGTTGTTTCTGGCAAAACTGTAATCGAGCATTGAAACGCCGAAATAATAGCATTCCATAAGCAGTGCAATGACAGGAGTGATCCAGCCAATGAGCGGCACCAGTGATAATAAGATCAGGGCAATGAGGTATACTGATTGCCAACCTGCATTGCGCAGAGCAAGCTGTATGCCTCGCACCGCATCTTTTTTTACTTCAGACCAGTTGAAAGTATGTTCTTTGCCATCTATAATGGCTTCTGTTTTTTCACTCAGATAAGTGAAAACAGGCGAACCAATTATCAGGATCACATACTTGAATAAGGAAAAATAAAAAAGCACCAGGATAAGACGGAGCATCATACCGGTCATTACAAAAAAGAAACTTAGCCATTCACTTCTTTCTTTTTGCAGCCAGTTTTCAATTCCAAGCTTGTCGCTGATCCATGAAACTACATTATCTGACGACTGCCAGAAGAAGAGCATACCTGCAATAAAGAGGAGTGTATAAATTATTCCCGGGATCACTATCCATTTGAATAATTTATGCTTTTGAATAAAGCGGCGGGCTTCTTCCCAGGATTGGAATGCAATGACGATTTCTTTCAGCAAAGCCTTATTTTGAGGACTAAATATAGACCATTGACAACAGGAATGAAAATGATTTACCTGTTTTTTTGGTCACCGGAAAAGAATGGAAAAACTAAAACCTGATTTTTTCAGACGGGGTAATATTGTACAGATCGCAAAAGACCTGATAGGGAAAATACTGGTCACTAACTGGAATGGTATTATTACTTCAGGACGCATAGTGGAAGTGGAGGCTTATAATGGCGTAGCAGATAAAGCTTCCCATGCTTTTGGAGGCAGAAGAACCAGCCGTACAGAGATCATGTATGCAGAAGGAGGTGTAGCTTATGTTTATCTCTGTTATGGTATTCATCATTTGTTTAACGTAGTAACGTATAAAAAAGAAGTGCCGCATGCTATTCTGATCCGGGCACTGGAACCGATAAAAGGGATTGATGAAATGTTGTCAAGGACAAGAAAGAAAAACGCTGATTTTACTTTGACAAAAGGGCCGGGAAATGTTTCAAAAGCAATGGGTATTCATGTTTCTCATACAGGATATTCATTACAGTCAAAGGAATTATTTATCGGGGATGATGGATTTGTTGCCGGGAAAGGAAAAATAAGATCTTCTCCGAGAATCGGTGTCGGCTATGCCGGCGATGATGCTTTACTGAGGTATAGATTTTTTCTATGCGGCAATTTATATGTTAGCGGAAAAAAATAAAAGGTAACCCTTATTATTGAAATGACCTGATGTTGTTCCCGATTCATTACAAGATTGTATCTTGAAATCATAAAACGAAAAGCTTGACTGAAAAATCAAAACAATTGATGAAAATCATTTCATTGCTTTTGGGAATAGCTATTGCCTTATTCCTGTACTTTGTCAATCCTTTTGGAGTGGAACATACAGCTAACAAAGTGCTGGCAGTTGCAGGATTAATGATCACTTGGTGGGTGTCGGAAGCATTGCCGATGCCGGTAGTGGCCTTATTACCACTGGTCCTTTTCCCGTTGTTGAATATCAGCAAGCTGGAAACAGCCGCTTCGGGCTATGCCAATCCGGTGATTTTTCTATTTATGGGAGGATTTATGCTGGGACTGGCCATCGAGAAATGGAACCTGCACCGCCGGATAGCACTTAATATAGTAAGGCTTACAGGTACCAGTGGAGACAGGATCGTATTGGGTTTTATTCTTGCCACCGGGTTGTTAAGCATGTGGCTAAGCAACACCGCCACTACCATGATGATGTTCCCGATTGCCTTGTCAGTTATTCATGTAATGAAAGAAAATAATGTTGGCAACGGGAGTATTACAAACTTTTCCCTCACTATTATGCTGGCAATTGCTTATGCTTCTAATATAGGAGGGATTGCCACCATTATCGGGACTCCACCGAATGTAGCTTATATCGGATATGTTGAAAAAAAATTTCCTGGTTCACAGGTTGATTTTACGAGTTGGATGTTGCTTTGTACACCGCTGGCACTTTTGTTATTGATGTGCCTGTATTGGGTAATGGTAAAATGGTTGTTCCCCAATCGAATTAAATCTGACACCGCAACAAAAGAATTGATACGGAATGAAATAATAAAGCTTGGACCTTTATCTGTTGCAGAAAAAAGAGTGCTTATTATTTTTACCTGTACTGCCTTTTTGTGGATTACAAGGGCCATTATTAATGATGCCCAATCATTATTTAAACTGGATGATACTATAATAGCATTGCTTTGTGCTTTATCATTGTTCATTTGCCCGTCAGGAATAAAGGAAATAAATAAGGAAGATGATACAGGATCTATACTTGAGTGGAGTGATACCGGTAAAATGGCATGGGGCATTTTGCTGCTTTTTGGCGGAGGCATTTCGCTGGCAGGAGCCCTGGAAAATGCCGGTCTTATTGAGCAAATGGGCGGATGGCTGGCTCAGTTTTCAGGTAATGGATTTGTACTGGTATTGGTCATTACTG
>CAZTKV010000084.1:0-2027 GCA_964614285.1 uncultured Chitinophaga sp.
AATAAACAAACCAATAACTGGAAAACCACTAAGGCCACAGCAGAAGCCTGTTATGCACTATTATTGCAAGGTTCAGAATGGCTCAGCAATGAACCGATGGTAACAATTAAAATCGGCAACACCACTCTTTCGCCTACACCGGGAGAAGCTGAACCCGGGACTGGTTATTTTAAAAAAACAATAGACGGCCAAAAAGTAACAGGAGAAATGGGAAATATTTCCATAACAGTTGGCTCCCAATCGACCGTTAGCTGGGGTGGCATTTACTGGCAATATTTCGAAGACCTTGATAAAATAACCACTGCCACTACCCCATTAAAATTATCAAAGAAACTGTTTGTAGAAGGTAATACCGACCGGGGACCCGTAATAACACCAGTAAACGACGGCGATGCAATCAAAGTAGGTGACAAAATAAAAGTAAGAGTAGAGTTGAGGGTGGACCGTGATATGGAATATGTCCATATGAAAGACATGCGGGCATCAGCGCTGGAGCCTGTGAATGTATTGAGCCAATACAAATGGCAGGGAGGATTGGGCTATTACGAAAGCACCAAAGATGCCAGCACCAATTTCTTTTTTAGCTACCTGCGGAAGGGCACCTATGTATTTGAATATACTTTGTTTGCAACCCAAGCAGGTAATTTCAGCAATGGTATCACCTCTATACAATGCATGTATGCACCTGAATTCTCATCACACTCCGAGGGAGTACGTATAACCGTTGAATAAAGAAAAATTTATCACAAAGACATATATAAAAAGCTATATGTCTTTGTGATTTTGCGGCAATCCTATTTTTGCAATATGTATATTGATTATCTGGTAATCGGTCAGGGAATTTCAGGAACATGGCTTAGTTATTACCTGCAAAAAGAAGGAAAGTCATTTCTTGTTATTGACAACAATAAGCCCAATGCTTCTTCCCGCCTGGCCGCCGGAATTATTAACCCGGTTACAGGGCGTCGTCATGTGGAAGTATGGCTGGCAGACAAAATACTTCCTTTTGCCTGGCAGTCTTATAATCAATTAGGCAACGAGTTGGATATTTCTGCTATTTCGACAAAAAGTGTCATTGATTTTTTTCCAAGCCCTCAAATGAAACTGAGTTTTCAGAAACGGATTGAGGAAAAAGGAAATTTCGTATTCGACTATCCTGATCAAAATCACTTTACATCATTATTTCATTATGAATTGGGGTGTGGCGAAGTAAAACCTGTTTACATTGCCCACCTGGAAAACATTATACCTGCCTGGAGACAAAAATTGAAATCAGGTTCTGTTTTGATTGAAGAACAATTTGATATAGATAATCTTTCTGTGACTGCAGCTTCCGTTCAGTACAAAGACATCGTCGCTGAAAAGATTATTTTCTGTGACGGATATGAAGGTGGCAATAATCCTTATTTTAAATCACTACCCTTTGCTCCAAATAAAGGAGAATTACTCATTGCAGAAATTCCTGGTCTGCCCGCTAATCATATTTATAAAAAAGGAATGATAATGGTGCCACTGGCCACACCCGGCATGTGGTGGGTCGGTTCAAACTATCATTGGGAATTTGATACAGATCAGCCGACAAAAGCATTCAGGGAGAAAACTGAGCAATTACTCAAGGACTGGCTAAAAGTACCTTTCACAATTGCCGCACATCATTGCGGTATTCGTCCTGCAACACTTGAAAGAAGGCCGTTTGTTGGTTTGCATCCTGTTTACCCGGCTATCGGCATCCTGAATGGAATGGGAACAAAGGGGTCTTCCCTGGCGCCTTTTTTTGCCCGGCAAATGTCTGACCGCATGCTGTACAATCATCCTATCCACCCGGAGGCGGATGTAAACAGGTTCAGCAAAATACTTTCCCGCAACATTTCTTAACTTCCTGCCATTAATAAAATGGCAATGAAACAAACCAACGAATTATTCTATAGTATTCCTTCCCGCTACCGCCGGATGGAAAATATGCATATTGTTTTCTGGCTGGTGAAAGATATCAGCTGGTGTATGATCTGGCGGGAATTGGGTCTTGC
>CAZTKV010000084.1:2127-3488 GCA_964614285.1 uncultured Chitinophaga sp.
AAAATGTACAGAACTCATACCTGTGGCGAATTAAGAATTGAGCAAAAAGGAAAAGAAGTAACCCTGGCGGCGTGGGTACAAACCGTAAGAAAATTCGGATCCATCACCTTTGTGGATATTCGTGACCGCTATGGTATTACCCAACTGCTGTTTGGGGAAGAACTGAACAAACAACTGGAAGAGAATCCACTTGGCCGTGAATTTGTTTTACAGGCAACAGGAACCGTGAATGAAAGAAGTAATAAAAACCCAAATATCCCAACAGGAGATATTGAAATAATTGTTTCCTCATTCAAAATTTTAAATAAATCAGCTGTTCCTCCTTTCACCATACAGGATGATACCGATGGCGGTGATGACCTCCGGATGAAATACCGCTTTCTTGATCTGAGGAGAAACGCTGTAAAGAAAAATCTTGAATTACGCTATGCGGTAAACCGGGCTGCCAGGAATTATTTGCATCTGCATAATTTCATGGATATAGAAACGCCGTTCCTTATTAAATCAACCCCTGAAGGCGCAAGGGATTTCGTAGTTCCATCAAGAATGAATCCTGGTCAATTTTATGCGCTGCCGCAATCACCTCAAACTTTCAAACAGTTATTAATGGTAAGTGGTTACGACCGCTATTACCAGGTAGTAAAATGTTTCCGTGATGAAGACCTGAGAGCAGACCGTCAGCCAGAGTTCACCCAGATAGACTGTGAGATGGCCTTTGTGGAACAGGAAGATATCCTTAACATGTTTGAAGGGATGATCAAATCCATTTTTAAGGAAGTAAAAGGAATTGATTATACAGAGACCGTACAAAGCATGACATGGGAAGATGCGATGTGGAATTATGGCAACGATAAGCCGGACATCCGCTTCGATATGAAACTGCTGAATCTGAAAAAGCCTGCCACCGTTTATACAGATAAAAAAGACAGAGCTGATTTAATAAACGGTGCTGACTTCAAAGTGTTTGATGAAGCAGAAACAGTATTGGCCATCGCTGTTCCGGGCTGCAGCGAATACAGCCGCAAACAAACAGATGAACTAACAGAGTGGGTAAAACGTCCACAGGTAGGAATGAAAGGTCTTGTGTTTATCAAAGTAAATACGGACGGAACATTTAAAAGCAGTGCAGATAAATTTTACAGTGAAGAAAGATTGAAAGCCATTGCTGATGGAGTTAATGCAAAAGCAGGCGATTTGGTACTGATTCTTGCAGGTGCAGAAGAAAGGACGAGGAAAGCCATCAGCGATCTTCGCATGGAAATGGCCAATCGTTTAGGCCTGAGAAAAGACACTGAATTCAAATTGCTTTGGGTGCTCGACTTTCCGTTATTTGAATATGATGAGGAAGGAAATCGTTGGGT
>CAZTKV010000084.1:3588-8384 GCA_964614285.1 uncultured Chitinophaga sp.
GGTGGCAGCGAAAGTATCCGGGACTTTATTGCATTTCCAAAGAATAATTCAGGAAGAGATGTGATGCTGGATGCGCCTGCAACGATTGATGAGAAACAGTTTGATGAGTTACAGATAAAGTTGAATCTGAAATAGAGTTTTTACTTGCCGGGGCCTTAAGGCCCCGGCAAGTAATTTGGACCTATTGGGCTTTAGCCAAAATTTAAATCAGGAATTTAATAATTGTTTTAAAGCGATTGCAAGCTTCTCTGCATTCGGCAACATCGCTTGCTCCAATCCCATATTCATCGGTACTGCGGGGAGATTCAATGCTCCTAAAACTTCAACAGGTGCATCCAATGATGTAAAACAATGTTTGGAAATACGTCCAGCTAATGCTTCTGCAAATGAATTGTTTTGCTGTTCTTCGGTCAGCACCAAACATTTGCCATGTGTCTTTACTCTCGCAAAGATCAGTTCTTCATCCAGCGGGTAAAGTGTCCGCAGGTCAACTACTTCAATTTGCTGATTAAATTTCTTTGCTGCTGCCTTGGCCCAGTACACTCCCATACCATAAGTAATAACCAAACAACTTTCACCATTAGCCATCGCTGCATCGGAGGCTTTAATAACAACACTTGCTTTGCCAAGCGGAATGATGTAGTCTCTTGAAGGCTCAATGGTTTTAGCTTCATCGGTACCCGGCACTTTACTCCAGTAAAGTCCTTTATGCTCCAGTATAACAACAGGATTTCCATCATAAAAAGCTGCTTTCATCAGGCCCTTCATATCTGCTGCATTAGATGGGTATACTACCTTAATTCCCTTGATGGTAAGTAAAGTGGTTTCCACACTACCGCTATGATATGGACCTCCACCTCCATATGCCCCGATGGGCACCCGCAACACCATGGATATAGGAAACTTGCCACAAGTCAGGTAACAGCTCTTTGATATCTCTGTTACCAGCTGGTTAAATCCCGGGTAGATATAATCAGCAAACTGTACTTCCACCACTGGTTTAATGCCTACTGCATTCAAACCTACTGTAGAACCAACGATAAAAGCTTCCTGTATGGCCGTATTAAAAACCCGGTGTTCGCCAAACTGCTCAGCCAGTGTAGCGGCTTCACGAAATACACCGCCCAATCGTTTACCTACATCCTGGCCGTATAAGATCATTTCCGGGTTATCTTCCATCAGCTCCCTGATAGCATATAAAGCGGCGTCGACCATCAGTACTTTTTCTGCATTAGCCGGGCTACGTTCCCCTTTTTCCTCCTTTACCGGAGTAGGCACAAAAACATGTTGCGCTACTGATGCCGAGTCAGGTTCTGGTGCTGCCAGGGCCTTTTTAAAATCCGCATCTATCCTTTCAGCAGCTTCTTTCTCTATCTGTTGTAATTCAGGTTCTGTTATTCCTCTTTCTATTAATTTTTTTCTTAATTGCGGAACAGGATCATTTTTTTCATGCTTTTCCCAATCTACCTGGCTGCGGTAAAAATCTTTTCGTACACCGCTTGTATGATGACCAAGCAATGGCGTTTCAGCATGTACAAGGCAGGGTTTCCTTTCTCTTCTGACAAAATCACAAACCTCTTTCATCACTTTATAAGAAGCTTCAAAGTCACTTCCATCAACCTGCACCCTGTTCATTCCCTTAAAGCCTGCAACATATTCATAAGCATTCATCGATCTCGCTTCACCGGCAGATACACTGATACCCCAGTTATTATCCTGTACCAAATAAATAACAGGCAATTGCTTTAGTACAGCAAACTGCATGGCCTCGCTTACTTCCCCTTCAGTTACACTGGCATCACCCATTGAACAAATAACGATCGGCAGTTCTCCGTTTACACCTTTCTTCAGTCGCCCGGGATTTGATTTTTCCCAAAACCTGATACCTTGTGCGATGCCAGTTGTGGGAATAGCCTGCATACCGGTAGCACTGCTTTGATGAATGATCACCGGTTTATCGTCTCCTTTATGGTTGGGGTGAGAATAATACTCACGGCCGCCTGTAAAAATATCGTCTGCCTTTGCCAGTAATTGCAGCATTTGCTGGTAAGGAGTAAATCCAAGTCCCTGTAACATGCTTTCGTCCCTGTAATATGGACTTACAAAATCCTGCGACTGCAACTGAAAAGCTGTTGCCAGTTGTATCGCCTCATGCCCCCTTGACGTGGAATGAACATACTTGCAAACAGAGCGGTTAGCCTCATAGGTTTCAGCCATCACTTTTACCTGGCTCATATAGCGGTAGGCCCGAAGTAATATGTCAGTATCAATCATTAAGCGTAAACATTAGCAATAAACAAAAATAAGGGAAAGCATATCCCTGTAAAAGAAAAGCCATTCGTTTTTGAACGAATGGCCTTTGTGGTTTGCAGTTGGTTTTGGTTTTCCTTCCGGAAATAGAATATTCTTAGTCAGATTTTATTTTACTTCAAGTGTAAACATGCTGTCATCCTCAATAAATCCCTCGAGTTCATCTCCTACCACCACTTCTCCCACTCCTGCCGGAGTTCCTGTAAAAATAATGTCGCCAATATTCACAGAAAAGTAGTTTGAAATATAGGAAACGATCTTGTCAAAGTTGTGGATCATACTGGCAGAATTACCCTGTTGCATTAATTCTTTATTCTTATACAAGCAGAAATTAATATCTTTCTTGTTCTTAATATTTGCCAGGGGAACCCATTTACCAATTACAGCAGAATTATCCCAGGCTTTGGCCTTTTCCCAGGGTAATCCTTTTTCTTTTAATTCATTCTGAATATCACGGGCCGTAAAATCTATACCCGCTGTAATGGCATCATAATACTTGTTAGCAAATTTTTCCTGGATATACTTTCCATTCTTGCTGATACGTAATACCAGTTCGCATTCATAGTGAAGCTCATTGGTAAATTCAGGGTAATAGAAAGGCGTATGAGGTTGCAGTAAAGCACTTTTGGGTTTCATGAAAATAACGGGTTCATCCGGTACTTCATTACCCAGCTCTTTTGCATGTGCAACATAATTACGGCCAACACAGAAAATTTTCATAACAGGAAGTCACATTTTAATAAATACATCGGATACTTTACCATAGGGCTGTTATCCCATATATTCAGTGGCAATCAATATGTATATTGGATTTCCCCGGATAATTTAGTAAACCAATCAGACGCCATCCGGGGAGAGAGTCAGGAGTGCTAAAATAAGTAATCCATCTGATTTCTCATAACGAAAATTCTTTATTATTTACCTGGTTCATAGCTGTGGTAAGACCTTGTGTGGCAAATATTTCAATCACTTCTACAGCCTTCTCAATCTTTTGTTTAACCAGTGGTTCCTCCTCCTTTTTCCACTTACCTAACACAAAATCTGATTGATGTCCCTTTGGGTAGTCATTCCCTATGCCAAACCTTAATTTGGGATATTCTTTGGTTCCCAGTACTTCCTGCAGGCTTTTCAGACCATTGTGCCCGGCATCACTTCCGGATGGTTTTACCCGTATTTTGCTCAATGGCAATGCCAGGTCATCTACAATTACCAGCAGGTTAGCAAGGGTTATTTTTTCCTTATCCATCCAGTATTTTACAGCTTTGCCGCTTAGGTTCATATAAGTGGTAGGACAGATACAGACAAAGGATTTCCCCTTCCATTTAATATCTGCTACGTAAGCCAGCCTGTCAACACGGAAGGCGGCACCATGTTTTTGCACAAAGGCATTCACCACATCAAAACCAATATTATGCCTGGTGTGAGCATATTCGTCACCAATATTTCCGAGACCAACAATAAGAAATTTCATACAATTATTTACACAGGCCAAATATCGGATTTACTCAATGAAAAACCCGTCCCGATTGCAATCGGGACGGGTTTGAATATTCTTACAGAAAAAGATTACTTCTTTGCTTTCGCAGCAGGTGCGGCGGCAGGTGCAGCAGCAGCGGCAGGTGCAGCAGCTCCGGCGGCAGGTGTCGCAGCTTCTTCCTGCTTCAATTGCCTTGTCAATACAACTGAAGCGATGGGGATACGGGGAGAATTCAGGATCTCATAATGCTCTTCCTTAACATCCTCTACCCTTATATTTCCATTAAGCTCTAAATCGTCAATTGACACCTCTATCTGTTCTTTCAGGTACTTGGGATATGTCTTTACTTTAAGTGATTTCATTTTAGTAATCAGCTTACCACCATCTTTTACCCCCTTAGAAGTACCAACAAATTTTAAAGGAATCTCTGCAATCATTTTTTTATCATCCACCAGTTCCAGCAGATCTACGTGGATCAGTTTATCATCTACTTTGTCAAACTGCAGATCTTTCATGATGGTTCTGTAAGTCTTGCCATCCAATTTTACTTCTGCGATCTGGAAACTTGGTGTGTACACTAAATTTTTGAAAGCTGCAGCAGGAGCATAAAAGTTGATCTCCTGTGAGCCGCCATAAATTACACCGGGCACCAGTTCCTGAGAGCGGAGTTCTCGGGTGGCGCTTTTGCCGAATCCGGTCCTCAGACTACCTTCGATTGTAATTGATTTCATGTTTATTGTTGTTTTATTGTTTACTTATCTCTTCTCTGTGAATGAATGAACAGGCTTGTTATACTCTTGTTCTCATATGCATTTCGGATAGCTACGGCAAAGAGCTCCGCCACACTCACCACTTTTATTTTCGGGCTTTCTTTTTTTACCGGTATCGTATCACACACCACTAATTCTTCGAGTACGCTATTTTCGATATTCTCATAAGCTTTACCACTTAATACCGGGTGTGTAATTAAAGCCCTTACCGTTCTTGCCCCTTTTTCTTTTAAAAGACC
>CAZTKV010000084.1:8484-11283 GCA_964614285.1 uncultured Chitinophaga sp.
ACCTTACCCAGTTTTGTACCATATCGTTTACAGATTTGCTCGGCCAGCTGTTGCGAGCCGGTTCCAGCGAAGATTTTAGCGTATTGCATGGCGGGAAAATGTGCGGCGAAGATATTACTCTCACCGCAATCACCGCAAGTAAGCCAGAAAAATATTGACTTGAAACAGGATTACCGCTGTAAGGCAACAGTACTGGCAGCCACTACCGGATTTCCGGGTACTTCCTGCTTAGTTTCAATACTACTTGTTGACCTGGAAGAGGAATTAAAGGTGTAAAAAAGTGACGAACAAATAAAAATTGACAACAACAACGCCACTACATAAACAACTACAAAGAAAAGGATCGGATGCAGGGATCCCATTGGGGTAAAGGTCTTGGTTTTCATAATCAATCAGATTTTACGTTTTTAATAGGGCGGATTTGGCAGCTTTTTTAACCAATACCACTAAATGGTATTGATAAGGATAAAATTATTGGCTAATCTTGTTTCATGCAAGAGCACAAGTACTCAATTAAGCAATGGTCAAAAGACGATAGGCCAAGAGAAAAATTACTATACTCAGGTGCAGAAAACCTCAGCAACTCTGAGCTGCTGGCTATCCTTATTCATAACGGAACCAGGCAAAGATCTGCCGTTGACCTGGCCAAAGATGTGCTGAAACTGGGACGGGATAACCTTGTAGAACTTGGGAAATTGTCAATAAAAGACCTGATGAAAATAAAAGGAATCGGGGAAGCCAAAGCTATTACCATTGCTGCAGCCCTGGAACTTGGGAGAAGAAGGCAGGCTGCCTCTTCACTTAACAAGACCCTTGTAAAAACAAGTAGTGATATTGCTGCTTATATGCAAACGAGGCTTAAAGATTACAGGCATGAAGTTTTTGCTGTTCTTTACCTGAATAGGGCCAACAAGATCAATCATTTTGAGATCATCAGTGAAGGAGGAATTACCGGCACGGTAGCAGATCCAAGAATAATACTGCGAAGAGCATTGGAGGAAGATGCTGTAAATCTTATTCTGTGTCATAATCACCCCTCAGGAAGCCTGAAACCAAGCCGGGCCGATGAACAATTAACTGCTAAAATAAAAGAGGCTGCCAAATTCCTTGACATAACAGTGTTGGATCATATCATCGTAAGTGATGATGGCTTCTTCAGTTTTGCAGATGAAGGACTATTGTAACCTCAGCGTATCAACATGGGCTAATTGGTTTAAAAAACATTATGCCTGTGCAGTGGGACCGCCAAAATTCAGTGGTAATTGTATTTCTTCCAGGTCCTTAATAGCTCCGTTTACAGTTTCGTATTTCTGGATATTCTCTGTCAGTGCCTTCATCAGACGCTTGGCATGCTGTGGTGTCAGGATAATTCTTGACTTCACTTTACTTTTAGGAGTGCCCGGCATCACATTTACAAAATCAATTACAAATTCTGCATGAGAATGTGTTATTATAGCTAGGTTAGCATAAGTCCCTTCTGCCACCTCCTCGGATATCTCAATATTTAACTGGTTGGGCACATGCTGCTGATCGTTCATATACAATAATTAGAATTGGTTATTTAAATATTCAAACGCTTTTCTTAAAGCCTCATCCTGGTTTAACGCAAAAGCATCGCTGGTCAATACCGAAGAAATATCCTTTATACTTTTGAATTCCTTAATAATATTGCTGATGTTTGACTTAAGCTTTTTTATGTTTTTGCCATCGTTGTCAGTATAATAATAATCAAAAAGCAGGTCAAATTGGCGTAGTTCTGATTGTATATAGTTAGTAGAAACATAGCCTAAGTCAGACTTATACCTTTTGTACAAATTGTATTTTTTTCCGGCAAACAACTCCTGGAAATAAAATTTATCATTACTCCCGATAGTAGTCCCATACACAAACTTCAGCGGACTAAGTATGCCTAAACTGATATTCTCATTTATAATAAAAGAATCCACTGTGCCGGGTTCTTTTATCAGCGGCTTATCTGTATTGGCGGCAGAGTAAAACTCCACCTCCTGGTTATAAGTATTATAGCTGATAGAAATATTATACGCTTTTGCCTCAGCAGAAAACAGGTTTGCTTTATTTCTTTCTCCAAACAGATAAGAAGTGCCGATAACTTTAAAAGTCCCGATCAGCTTATATACTCCGTCCCCTGTTTGTTCCCGGATAAGCCTGTTGTGATTCATTGCCGGATCTACCCACCCCACTGTGGGTGTTATTCCCGCCTGTGCAAAAGAGATACTCTCAAGCTGCATTAAAAACAAACCTGCAAAAAGTATATACCTGGCTATTTTCATTTTATAATTTTTATCTGTTCAACGATTCGAATGCTTTTTTAAACCCATCCTCAGGATCAATAGTAAACATATCATGGTTTATTTCAGCCGAAAGATCTTTGATCTGCCTGAATTCTCTTATAACAGCCGTAGCATTCGGCTTTATTTTTTTTAGTGAATTAGTGGAAACATTAAAATAGTAATATTCATACTGAAGGTCAAACTGGCGGAGTTCCGGCTGGGCCAGGTTATTTGAAACATAGTCCAGTCCTGATTTATACCTTTTATAAAGACTATACTTTTCTCCTTTGTATATTTCCAGGTAATAATACTTCTCTTTTTCTCCCAGGTATGAACCATAAATGAACCGTAAAGGCCTGGTAATGCCAAGGTTTATATTCTCCTGGATGGTAAAAGAATCAAGAGTTCCCGGCTCCCTCACCAATGGTTTATCCGGGTTGGAAGTGGAATAAAACTCCACTTCCTGGTTGTAGGTATTATAGCTGAGATAAACATTATAAGCCTTTGC
>CAZTKV010000085.1:0-2325 GCA_964614285.1 uncultured Chitinophaga sp.
GCCTGTATCAATATGTATATTGGGATGTATAATGATAAATTTATAATTGGAAAGATCAACTTTTAATTCTTCGAGTTTCTCACCTCTCCCTTTTGCAAAACAAGGCTTATTGATGATAAAGAACGGGCAATCACTTCCCAACTGTGCGGCATAGTCAATCAGCTGCTCATGTGATATTTTTAAACGAAACAGGTCATTCAGTAACAGCAATGTGAAAGCGGCATCTGCGCTTCCTCCACCCAGCCCGGCCCCTGTTGGGATTACTTTATGTAAGTGCACCTGGATATGCGGGAGGTGTTGAAAATCCTTTTTCAGTAATTTATAAGCCCTGATACATAGGTTACTGGCAGCTTCACCCTTTACCGGCAACCCGGTGATTGTAAATGGAATCGAGGGTGTACGGGTATGATTTTTATACTCAATTATTTCCAGTATATCAGTAAGCGGAAGGGGGTAAAAAACAGTTTCGAGGTCATGGTATCCGTCGCTTCTTTTACGCAGGATATTGAGGCCAAGATTGATCTTGCAGTTAGGGAAAACTATCATAGGTTAATGGATGTTCGAAGTAAAAATAGGGTATATAAAGGAAATCACTTGTTCTTCCTGCGACTGTTTATTTCATCACGGATCGCTATGGCACGGATGTAATCCTCACTATCCAGCACTTCATTCAAAAGATTATTCAACTCCTCTAAAGTCATGGTTTTCAAATCTTCATTATCTGTTGGTCTGTCCTCTTCCACCATTACTTCCTGCTTTACTTTTTTCTTTTTGCCGGAGGCCGCTGTATCTTCCATCAGGATACCTGCACTTTCGAGTATATTCTCATAGGTATAAATGGGGCAACCAAACCGAACAGCCAATGCTATGGCATCAGAGGTTCTGGAGTCTATCTCCACGGTATCATTCTCTGTAGAACAAACCAATTTGGAGTAAAAGATCCCTTCCTGCAGATCGCAGATAATAATTTCATGCAGTTCAATGGCAAAAGCATTCATGAAATTCTTCATCAGGTCATGGGTAAGAGGCCGGCTGGGTTGCATTTTCTCAAGGGCTACAGCAATAGCCTGTGCTTCAAAACCACCGATAACAATGGGTAAACGTCTTAACCCATTGACTTCTCCCAGCACTACAGCATAAGAATGTGTCTGTGTAATACTGTGCGACAAAGCCACTATTTCCAGTTCTATCTTCTTCATAAAATTGTCACACGAAACTAAGCGTTTTTCGCCAAAATATTAAGTGACAGAAGCCTGTTTTAGCCTTCTTTTCTTATGCCTGATTTGACATTACCTGTTGAGGCAGACTGCTCTTTATCAGGAAACTCCTTTCAGTTTTTTGATTGCTTCAGTGAATTTTGGTACTACTTCAAATGCATCACCTACAATGCCATAATCGGCTGCTTTAAAGAAGGGGGCTTCAGGATCTTTATTGATCACTACAATTACTTTGCTCCTGTTTACACCTGCCAGGTGTTGTATAGCGCCTGATATGCCAATCGCTATGTACAGGTTAGGAGCAATAGCAAATCCTGTTTGTCCCACATGTTCATTATGTGGCCGCCAGTGTGCATCGGCAACGGGGCGGCTGCAGGCGGTAGCAGCATGCAGTGTTTTCGCCAGTTCTTCTACCATGCCCCAGTTCTCGGGGCCTTTTAATCCACGGCCTGCACTTACCACTACTTCAGCCTCAGTAAGTACTACTTCTCCGCTGGTTTTATTGACAGCAGTAACTTTTACTTTACCAGTATCAACAGTAGCATTTAAAGCAACTACTTCCGCTGTTCCTTCGCCGGCAACCACCTGGTAGGCATTGGGATTGAGGGCAATTATTTTTATATCAGTACTTACAGCAATATTGGCAAAAGCTTTACCCGAGAATACATTTTTCTTTACAACGAAGCCGTTGCTGGTATCTGGTAAGGCTACTGCACCCGAAACCAACCCGGCTTTCAGTCTTACAGAAAGACGCGGAGCAATAGCTTTACCACTCAGGTTATTAGAGAAAACGATTACTTTGGCACTTGTTGCTGTTGCTGCCTCTGCAATTACTTTAGTGAATACCTGTGCATCAAATTGATTTAATGCATCGCTGGCAACATGGTGTATTTTCTTCACCCCGTATTTGCCTAATGCAGTGAGATCATCAGTTACAGAACCAAGTACAATACCTTCAGCAACTGTACCCAATTGCTCAGCTACTTTAGTGCCATAGGTTAATGCTTCCAGGGAAGCTTTTTTCACATGACCATCAGCCGTATCAATGAATATAAGAACAGACATAAGATTAATTTGACAATTTGACAATGTACCAATTACTTAATTG
>CAZTKV010000085.1:2425-7539 GCA_964614285.1 uncultured Chitinophaga sp.
TCATTTACTTCTTCACCGCCTTCTATCTCTCTTGTAACGGTAGCTTTATTTCCTGCCAGCTCAAATTTTGTTGCCAGGGAAATATAGGGGAGGTCTAATAATTCGGCTACCATACCACCAATGGAAGATCCGTTATAGTCAATCGTCTCTTTACCGGTTAAAACAAGATCATAGCTACCCTGTTTTGCCACTTCAGCAATTTGTGAGGCTATGTAAAAACTATCATGACTGTCTGCATTTACACGGATTGCTTCATCGCCACCCAATGCAAGGGCTTTGCGGATGATCGGTTCTGCATCTGCACCGCCCACCGTTACCAGGTGAATAGTAGAAGAAGGATCAGCTTCTTTCAGTTCGATGGCACGAACCAGTGCATACCATTCATCATAGGGATTAATGATCCACTGTACTCCATTGACATCGAATTTCGTGTTATTGTCAGTGAAAGCTATTTTTGCCGTTGTGTCCGGCGTTTTACTGATACAAACCAGGATCTTCATTGCGTGATTTTTAATCGTTAGTCAAATAGTTGTTTATGCAACTAAAGCAAAGATAAGTGCTGCAAAGATAATTCCGGGCAAATCCGGGTAAAATTTTTATATCAACATGAGCAGGATAGAAAAGTTGAACGAATTTTTGAAAACAAATCCCACCGATAGCTTTCTGCAGCATGCCCTGGCACTGGAATACATTAAACTGGGTGATGATGAAAAGGCCAGGGGCCTTTTTGAGGCGCTATTAAACAGGGAGCCGGGCTATATTGGTAGTTATTATCACCTGGCCAAACTCCTGGAGAGAAATGATAAAACGGAAGAAGCTATCAAAGTGTATGAGAGGGGAATGGAAGAAGCGAAAAAGGCAGGAGATAACCATGCTTTGGGAGAGTTGAGAGGGGCTTATGAAGAACTTACGTTCTGAATGATATGAAAACTATCTCAAATGCAGCTATTGATAAAATAGATAAAACTATAGCAGCAATTCTTTTCTGGAATGAATAAAACCAGAATCCTGCCAGCATTAAACCACTAGAAACAAGGCTGGCTTTCATGTATTGATCGGTGATATCATAAAGTATACTCCGTGGAATTAGCGGTGATATTAGTTGATGTTTAGCCTGAAAGTAAGAAATATATCCTCCAACAACGACTAATAGGTTTATCGTAAAGACAACTCTGTATATCCAGTCAAGCCGGGCTTCTCTTTTTGTTTTTTCCAGCATTATCAAAAATACATTTTGTTTCTTTGCCTTTTGCTATAGTAATGAAATTAACCGATCAATTTATTGCTGTTATCAGGAAGGATAAGCTCTTTTCACTGACTGATAAACTGCTGCTTGCCGTCAGCGGCGGTGTAGATTCTGTTGTGTTATGCGAACTGTGCAAGCAGGCAGGTTATGATTTTGTCATTGCCCATTGCAATTTTCATTTGAGAGGAGAAGAGAGTGAAAGGGATGAGAATTTTGTAAAGAAACTGGGAGAAAAATATGGCGTTGAAGTAAAAATAAAATCCTTTGATACGGAGAAATACGCAACTGAAAATAAAATTTCCACACAGGAAGCTGCCAGGGTTTTACGGTATGAATGGTTTGAGATGCTGGTAAATGAAGAACTGGCTAAAGACTCTGTTCAACATTCACCCAATACCATTCACCTGCTTACGGCCCATCATGCAGATGATAATAACGAAACATTGCTGATGCATTTTTTCAGAGGTACCGGGTTGCATGGATTAACAGGCATTCCGGTTTCCTTAGGTCATATCAAAAGACCTTTGCTTTCTTTCTCTAAAGAAGAATTGATTCAATTTGCAAAAGAGTGTAAGCTTGACTATGTGGAAGACTCTTCTAATTTGTCTTCAAAATATACCCGTAATTTTTTCCGTAATGAGATAATCCCTGCCATCAGCAAGGTATACCCGCAGGTAAAGGAAAACCTGCAGGATAATATAAACCGGTTTAAAGAGATTGAAAAGCTGTATAAGTTTTCTGTTGGACAAATCATTGGAAAATTATGCAGAAAAAAAGGGGCAGAAGTACATATCCCTGTAAAACAATTGATGCAATACGATAACAGGGCCCTGATCTATGAGATTATCAGTAAGTATGGGTTTAATGAAAAGCAGGTAGATGAAGTAATAAAACTGGCTGCGAGTGATTCGGGTAAATATATGGAATCACCAACCTTGCAATATCGTATCATTAAGCACCGGCATTGGTTTATCATCAGCCCGGTTCAATCTGCAGAAGCCGGCATTATTGTAATTGAAGAAAACAAAAAAAATATTGGCTTTGAAGCCGGTAAACTTCATGTCGAACTGTCCGGTAAAAAAGCAAGTGACAGGGCCGGATCAGGTGATACTGCCTGCCTTGATGCAAAGGAGATTAGTTTTCCAATGCTATTACGTAAATGGAAACCCGGGGATTATTTTTATCCACTGGGAATGAAGAAGAAAAAAAAATTGTCCCGTTTTTTTATCGACCAGAAATTGTCAAAAAGTGAAAAAGAAAATACCTGGGTAATAGAGAGTGACAAAAAGATCATATGGGTGTTAGGTCACCGCATCGATGAACGGTTTAAAATCACTGAGACCACAAAAAACACTCTCCGGCTTACATTGACCCGGTCATAGCTTACCGGTGACCTGTCTCCAGAAGGAATTAAGAATATCATAATCTGTAAAAAGTTCGGTGGCTATATAGGTGAATACCAAACCGTAGATAGCACCGGTGATATGGGCAGTATGACCGATATTATCCTGGCCTCTTTTTGCAAGGATTGTGGAAATAACGAGGTAGATGATGGCAAAGATGTAACCGGGTATTCTCAGCCCCGGAATGAAAATAAGTCCCACCCCAGTATTTGGATTGAACAGGATCGCAGAGAAGATAACAGCAGATACAGCACCTGAAGCCCCTAAGGAGCGATAATGATACTGATGCCGGTGTTTCAGGTAATCCGGGACAGAGGCTACAATAAGCGCAGTAAAATAGAGTAAGAGATATACCAGCTTACTTTTAGTGTCAAAAATGAACGGGTATGAATATAAAAACTCAACGCCTTCTCCAAAAGAATAAAGTGCCAGCATATTAAAAATAAGATGAGCCGGATCAGCATGAATAAATCCGTGACTGATGAAGCGGTAGACCTGGCCTCTTTTAACAGAGGGAGGATAAAAGATCAGGTCGTCAATAATTTTTTGATTACTGAAGCCACTTATTGAGACAAGACAGGTTGCTATTACAATTACCAGGGTGATCGTGAATTCCATGCTTTATAGTTAAATAGCCGAAAATAAATATTATTTGTGATGATATTTCTCATTTTTCAAAATAGTACAGGCCCGGTACACTTGTTCTGCCAATATTAGTCTTACCAGTTGATGAGGAAATACCAATTGAGACAAGCTCCATTTGTAATTGGCTCTTTTTAATACATTGTTATCAATGCCAAATGCGCCACCAATTAAAAAGATAAGATTCTTTGCACTTTCATTAGCTCTTGCCTGAACAAAAGCAGCCAGCCCTTCTGAACTCATATGTTTGCCTCTTTCATCCAGCGCTACCAGGTAGTCATCTTTTTGAAGCCATTGCAAAATTATTTCTCCTTCTTTTTTTTTCAGGTCCATCTCACTCATCATGCCGGCATTTTTAGGAACAGGTATGATATTCCATTCCACCTTGTAATACCTGGAAATACGCCGTGTAAATTCTTCCACCCCTTCTTTTATATAGGGCTCATGATTTTTGCCAATTGACCAGAAAGAGATCTTCATTTTATAAAAATAAAAAAGTCCCGGCACAGCGGGACCTTTTTTATTGTCATACAATATTATTTGATCTCATAATCTTTTTTGAAAGACATCAATGTACTCCTGTATAAAGCATTGCCAGGATCAAGGGTTGCAGCTTTGCTGTAATACTGGTAAGCTTCCGACAGGTAATGAGCATCTTCCAGCATGAAGGCGATACGGTACGCCTGTTCTGCCGGTGCTTCAAATTGTGCTCCCTGTTTCAAAATACTGTCTAATATGGTATTGAAGGTTTCTTTGGTGACATAGTTCAATACTTTTCTTTCTTCATTTTCTTCTCCTTTTACTGCAGCTACCCAATAATATGTTTCACCTGGTTTCATTCGTGCAGTAAATGCAGGAATAGATATCTTTAATTTGGTCACTGTAGTTGAATAAAATGGTTCTGCTATATTACTGCTGTTAAAAAGAAAAAAGTCAAACTCTTTGGCATCGGCATATGATTTCCAGGAGAGGGGAAATTCTCCGCCGGAATAATTCACCGTATCCAGCCGCGGATCGATCCAGATATTATTAACACCACGGGTAACGGCACCCACATTGTTCATATAAGCTTTGCGGTTGCTGCCTGCTGAGCCGGATGGTTTTGTCATTTGTGCCCAAACATATTTTACATAATTAGCACTTACTGAATTGCTGCTTACTTTACAGGAGTCGCCAAATTGATTCAGTTTATAAGTTCCTGCTTTCGTTAAGGTGAACATAGCAGCTTCATTACAAATGAGAGTAACAACAGAAGATGGGCCAACTTTAAGGGTAGCAGCACTGTTCATGGTTTTGCCCACTTTGGCTTTGCTTTCAATGTTGTTTTCTACAACCGACACATTCCCTTTAAAACTGTAGAGAAGGAAACTGCTGTTTTGTGCACCGGCAGCAAGTCCCAGCACAGTAAGCACAATAAAGAAATTCAACTTTTTCATTTTTAGGTGTTTTAGGTCAATGGTATGTCAATGATGATGTGGTTTGAATATGGTATGATAATTAAATTTTTTGTGCATCCACACAGCCCAGGCTTCATAGAAATAAATAACGTCAACTGCCATGATGATAACTATTAAGCTGAGTTTCATATCCAGTTTTACATTAAACTCATCGAAACAATAAATACCGAGGTAAGCAAATAACAACACAGCTGCTACCTGGATAACTTTTGCTACTAAATGGAACCAGATATGGTTTTCCAGGTAATACCGGATAAAGAAAGACATAAACAGCCAGCAAACGACTATTGATATCAGGAGATTCACCCACGAAGGTACTTTTTTTATATAGTTATTCCCTAATACCATGGATATAATGTTGGCATG
>CAZTKV010000085.1:7639-9378 GCA_964614285.1 uncultured Chitinophaga sp.
GTTGGCGGTTTTGTTCGTATGATTTCTTACTACAGCCAGGGGTTGCAGCGGCTTAAAATTTTAACGCATCCGATGCCGGCATCTATGATACCCAATTCAGGGTATTTATCAATGTGAACGCTGTCTTTCCCCTGTAAATCCGTAATTTAGAAAGTCTAATTTATGAGAATTTCCTCATCCATAGCGATCGTTGGTCTTGTAATTCTCTTATCAGGGACTAAAGTAACTGCACAATCACCTCCCACACCAAGAGACACCAGCATCAAAGGACCACAGACTTTTGCTATAATAATGGGAATTTCAAAGTACAAGTATGTTCGCCCATTATCGTATGCTGATAAAGATGCAGAAATGTTCAGGGATTACCTGCGGTCACCAGCCGGGGGAAGTATCAGTGACAATAATATTTTTATTTTACTGAATGAGCAGGCCCTGTCCACCAATTTCTGGAGCAAAGGATTCAAATGGCTTGATGCCAAGAAAATGCAGAAGGGGGACAGGTTATTCATTTATCTCGCTGGTCATGGTGATGCGATAGACGAAGACCAGTTCTTTTATCTTACCTATGATTGTAATCCTGCCGGAGATAAAAATAATTATATAGCAGGAGGTAATGTGCAGCTTTACAACCTCAAAAAAAAGATCGCCAAAGAAACAGCTAAAGGGGCAGAAGTATTTTTTATTATGGATGCCTGCCGTACAAGTGAATTACCGGGTGGAGCGGAGGGACAGAATTTCCTGAACTCTGCCATTTCTGAAACAAGGGCAGGGGAGATCATTATGCTGGCCACCGGTGCTGGACAGGAATCACTGGAGGATGCTTCTATTGGTACGGGTCATGGGCTGTTCACCTATTACCTCGTGGATGGATTGAACGGTCTTGCTGATACAGAAGGAACACCTGATAATAAAGTAACTTTAGCTGAAATACAGAAATATGTTGACAAGAATGTGCCGGCTGTTGCACAACAGCGGTTCAGGCGAAAGCAGGATCCTTTTTTCTGCTGCAATGAAAACAGCGATAAAATTGTCAGTATTGTAGATGAGGAACATCTGAAAAAATGGATGGAGACAAGAAAAAAAGGGCCGGGCAGTTCGTTCAATGGCAGTATCCGCAATAAAAGAATTCATTCATCCATTGCTGATACACAATTGTTACAGACCTATTATCTTTTTAATGATGCGATAAAACAAAATAAACTAACCGGTAAAGAGTCAGCAGAATTTTATTACAACCAACTGGAGGAAAAATTCCCCGGTAATTCTTATACCACAGATGCCCAGTCTACCCTGGCAGTAGAATTTATCAATTTTGCACAGGCGAAGATCAATCTCTATCTTGATTGTAAAGATGCGGTAGCGATACAACGTATAAGGGCTCAATTAGATGACGAGGGCAATGCAGATGAAATAACGGCCAGTATTGACCGGATGGAGAAAGTGGCGCAGCAGGAATTTTATGAGGTAGGGAATATGCTGGAAAAAGCCATCAATATTATTCGCCCGGATGATCCTGATTTTGCAGAGACACTTACAGGCCGGATGTATTTTTTTAAAGCAAGGGGCTATTTTGGAAAAGCAAAGAAAGTAATTGATATTAATAAAGCCTTTGACTATGCTTATAGTGCATTGGCAAAGGATAAGAAAGCGGCTTACATATTAAATACTATTTCATCCCTGCACCTGGATAATTATCGCTACGACAGTGCTATTTTTTATGCCAAAGAAGCGATCATTAC
>CAZTKV010000085.1:9478-11117 GCA_964614285.1 uncultured Chitinophaga sp.
AAAAGTTTTTTTGAGAAAAAGGAATATGATTCGGCACGGATCTATTATTCAAGGGCCTTTGCTAATTACCAGGATAAATCTATCGTCAATGTTTACATTGGTAATTTTTACCGCGACCTTAAAGCGTATGATTCGGCAAAAGTGTATTACCGGCTGGCGGCTGCGCAGGATCCCAATTATGAAGACGCATTTAATAACCTCGGACGTTCCAGTTTTGCCTTAAAGCAATACGATTCTGCCCGATATTTTTATCGCCAGGCATTACATGCCAATCCTTATTCTGCGTTTGCGCTAATAAATATGGGAATAGTGTTCAAAGAATTGAAACAGGCAGATTCTACATACAATTATTTTCAGCAGGCCATACGGCTGGAGCCTAAAAACCCTTCTATACTGAATAACCTGGGAGTGATATACGGAGAAGACAAAAGCTATGATTCAGCCAAGCAATATTTCAGAAGGGCCTTATTTGTAAGGCCTGATTATAAACCGGCTTCCAATAACCTGATGAAGGTATTCAGGGAATTGAACCAGCTTGATTCAGTCACCAATTTCCTGAAGAGTTCATCACTGTTTGATCCTGGAAGCGCCAGCTTTCTGAATGATATGGGACTTGTATTTTATGACCAGAAGCGGTATGATTCTGCCCGCTGGTATATCCGTAAGGCAATAGTACAGGATCCTGCGAATCCAAGATTGCTGAACAGTATGGGGTTAGTATTGCAGGGGATGAAACAGTACGACTCAGCCCAGGCCTACCTGCAAAAAGCTATAAAGGCTGACCCGGAGAATCCTGTTTTATTAATGAATCTTGCAGGAGTATTCAAACAGTTAAAGAATTCGGATTCTGCAGCACATTATTTCAGGCAGCAACTTATTCTTCGTTCACAATCAGATATACCGCAAACCTACCTGGCCATCGGCAATTTCTTTGCCGATATGAAACTGAATGATTCAGCTGTTGTATATTTTAAGAAGGCCATTGCTCTTAATGATAATTACCAGCCTGGTTATATTAATGCCGGCGTTTCCTATATGGAAATGGAAGAGAACGATTCAGCCCTTGTATACCTGCGCCGCGCCATTGAGATCAATCCGCTCAATGCGGTAGCCACTCTTAATCTTGGATTAATTTATCATGTGCGGGCCAATTATGATTCAGCTATAGTTTACCTGCAGCAAGCCATCCGGTTGGATCCCGGAAAAGGAAAAACATATTACCAGTTGGCCTGCAGTTATGCCCTTAATAACAAACCAGAGCAGGCAATATTATACCTGCGACAGGCTTATGAAAGAGGGTATAAAAATACCGAGGGACTTTTTACAGATCCTGATCTGTTTGGTTTAAAGAACTATGTGGAATTCCAGGCATTGCTGGATAAGTATGTGCCTGACTGGAGGAAGCGGTAAAACATTTCTCCTGCTTTTTGCCTTAATTTTTTTGTCCTATATTTGCCGCCCGCTGGCCCCGTAGCTCAACTGAATAGAGCATTTGACTACGGATCAAAAGGTTTCAGGTTTGAATCCTGACGGGGTCACAAAAAAGCCTCTCCATTGGAGAGGCTTTTTTAATAGATGATTTTCTAGAGTTAGTCTTTCAGCTTTGACAATAACCGGAGTATCTCCAGGTACAGCCATA
>CAZTKV010000086.1:0-6931 GCA_964614285.1 uncultured Chitinophaga sp.
AAAGCTGCTGTAGGTTTTATTTTTGTTACCTTACTGATTGATGTTATGGGTTGGGGATTGATCATTCCGGTAATGCCCAAACTGATATCTGAGCTAAAAGGCATTCCTGTTAATGAAGCCAGTTCGGATGGTGCCTGGCTGATATCAGTATATGCTATCACACAATTCGTTTTTGCGCCACTGATCGGTAACCTGAGCGATAAGTATGGCAGGCGCCCTGTATTATTATTTTCGCTGTTAGGTTTTGGAATTGATTATATCATACTGGCTTTAGCTCCTGATTATAGCTGGTTGTTTGCCGGGCGCATCATTGCCGGGATCACCGGTGCCAGTTTTACTACTGCTGCTGCCTATATTGCTGATGTAAGTACTGCAGAAACCAGGGCAAAGAATTTTGGAATGATTGGCGCTGCATTTGGGTTAGGTTTTGTTATTGGTCCCGCTTTGGGCGGGTTACTGGCAGGTTTGGGTATCAGGGCCCCTTTCTATGCAGCTGCGGGGCTTTGTTTATTAAATGCTCTGTATGGCTATTTTGTATTACCGGAGTCTCTCAGTAAAGAACATCGGCGGCCATTTGAATGGAGGAGGGCTAACCCTTTTGGATCTTTACAGTTCTTAAGAAAAACACCCTCTATCGGCAGTTTAGCTATTTCTTTTTTCCTCATTTATCTTGCTGCCCAGGCAGTACAGGGGAACTGGAGTTTTTTCACCATTTATCGTTTCAACTGGAGTGAGGGAATGGTAGGCATTTCGCTGGCTGTGGTTGGTGTGCTGGTCGGCGCTGTACAAGCAGGACTCACAAGAATTATTACTCCAAGAATTGGTAACAACAAAAGTATTTACCTGGGATTATTATTATACACTGCAGGACTTGTCCTCTTTGCTTTTGCCACTAAAGGATGGATGATGTTTGCTTTCCTTGTTCCCTATTGTCTTGGTGGTATCGCCGGACCCTCATTACAGGCCATATTAGCAGAACATGTGCCTCCGTCTCAACAAGGGGAATTGCAAGGTGCCTTGACAAGCCTGATGAGCCTTACTACAATTATTGGCCCGCTTATTATGAATAATATTTTTGAATACTTCACCCGTCCGCAGGCTCCGTTCTATTTCCCGGGATTATTTTTTTTACTCGGTGCTTTTTTTATGCTCTTTAGCCTGCTGATTGCATGGTATGTATTAAGTAAAGAAAAAAAGCAGGCGTAGGCAGGCATTTATAATAATTTGTTCTTCCGCTGGTTCAGGGGTAAAACCTAATTAAACTCATACTTCGCTATGATATAGACCATTAGTCAATAAACAGGAATTACTCATTTTTACAATGCTGAAATAAATTCTACGTTTCGGCGCTACGGTTGCCTGCCTTTTTATAAATTCCATTTTAAAAGAAAGAACTATGTCACAACAATCCAACTTTTTTGCCATGGAAACAGCCCCCGCACGGGCAGAACTGGAAACATGGGTAAAACAAATTGCTTCTTTCTGTGAAGCTGCACATGTACATTGGTGTGATGGCTCACAGCAAGAATATGATAACCTTTGCCAGTTGCTTGTTACAAAAGGCACTTTTATTAAACTTAATCCCGAAAAACGTCCTAATAGCTTTGCCTGTTTCAGCGATCCCAGCGATGTAGCCCGGGTAGAAGACAAAACATTTATCTGCAGTCTGCGCAAAGAAGATGCGGGTCCTACCAATAACTGGATGGAGCCGGTGGTGATGAAAAAGAAACTGCAGGACCTGATGCAGGGTTCTATGAAAGGAAGAACATTATATGTTATTCCTTTTTGTATGGGACCACTGGGTTCTCCTTTATCCAGGTATGGTGTACAGATCACCGATTCAGAATATGTGGTGGTAAATATGCGGATCATGACCCGAATGGGAAGTGAGGTATTACCTTATTTACAAAAGAAAAGCTATGTAAAATGTCTTCATACTGTAGGTGCTCCTTTGCAGGGCAACCAGAAAGACAGCAGCTGGCCTTGTAACCCGGATGTAAAATATATATCGCATTTCCCGGAAGAACGATTGATCATTTCTTATGGTAGTGGTTATGGAGGAAATGCATTGATGGGTAAAAAATGTTTTGCCCTCCGGATTGCATCAACTATGGGCAGGGAAGAAGGTTGGTTGGCCGAGCATATGCTTATTATGGGGGTCGAATCTCCTGATAAGAAAAAAACATATGTGGCTGCCGCTTTCCCCAGTGCCTGTGGTAAAACAAACTTTGCGATGCTGATTCCTCCAAAAGAATTTGATGGCTGGAAAGTAACCACCGTAGGTGATGATATTGCCTGGATACATAAAGGAAATGATGGCGGGCTATATGCTATCAATCCGGAAGCAGGATATTTTGGTGTGGCTCCGGGCACTAATTATAAAACCAATCCCAATGCCATGGAAAGCATTAAAGCCAACACCATTTTTACCAATGTGGCCATCACTGCAGATAAAGATGTTTGGTGGGAAGGATTGACAAAAGAAATTCCTGAAGGTTTGACTGACTGGCACGGTAAGCCTTATGACCCGGCCAGCGGAAAACCTGCTGCTCACCCTAACTCAAGGTTTACGGCACCTGCTTACCAGAACCCGGCTATTGATAAAGATTGGGACAATCCGAATGGTGTGCCTATTGCAGGTTTTATTTTTGGCGGCAGAAGAAGCACCGGCGTACCCTTAGTATATCAATCATTCAACTGGAATTTTGGTGTGTACCTCGCCACTACCATGGGAAGCGAAATGACCGCTGCAGCATTTGGTGAAATAGGTAAAGTGCGCCGTGATCCTTTTGCTATGTTACCATTTATGGGTTATCATATTGGGGATTATGTAAATCACTGGTTACAGTTTGGCCGTGATCTTCCTAATGCACCAAGAATATTTGGAGTGAACTGGTTCCGTAAAGATGAGAATGGACAGTTTCTATGGCCGGGGTTTGGTGAAAATATCCGTGTATTGAAATGGATCGTAGAACGCATCCGCGGAAATGCCTCTTCTGTAGAAAGCCCGATCGGATGGATGCCACGGTATGAGGATATGGACTGGTCTGGTCTGGAAAATTTCTCCCGGGAAGATTTTGCAAAGATCATGACAGTAGACCGGGAACCCGGCAAACAAGAGCTATTGTCACATGAAGAGTTATTTGAAAAAATGTATGATAAATTGCCTAAAGAGTTTTTCTTTATGCGTGAACTGCTCCTCTCTGCATTATGGCGATCTCCCGAACATTGGGGGTTGCAGCCGGAGTGAGAGGTGACCTCTGATTGATTGCCTGCTATTTTTACAATCACAAACCCGGTGGCAGACATCAGCCTGCCACCGGTTTGTGGTGTTTTGTTGATTTGAATTCTTTTTATGCCAGAATGGTTACATGATCTTTTTACAAAAGCATCCATTGCTCAATCAGTCATTATATATGGGCTGGTGATCGCTATTGGCATCTGGATGGGTCGCATCAAAATAGCCGGTATCTCTTTAGGTATTACATGGGTGCTTTTTGCGGGTCTTTTATTTTCTTATCTCGGTGTGGAGATCGACCCGGGTACCGAACATTTTGTCAAGGAGTTTGGCCTCATCTTATTTGTTTATTCAATTGGCTTACAGGTAGGCCCAGGTTTCTGGGCATCCCTGAAGAAAAATGCAATGACCAATAACCTGCTGGCTCTCGCCATTGTGGCAACCGGTGTGATCATTACAGTGGTACTTTACCTGTTAAGCAGCAACAGTATTGCAGTAATGGCTGGTGTGATGAGTGGTGCTGTTACCAATACACCGGGTCTCGCTGCTGCCCAGGCTGCCGTAAGCGATATGCATGTGGCTGTAGCAGACAAATCATTAATTACCCTGGCCTATGCCGTTACCTATCCGTTAGGTGTATTTGGTATCATTGGCTCATTGTTATTACTGAAAAAGATATTCAATGTAAAAATTGAAAAAGAACAGGAGCTTCACCGCAAGCTGGGAGTATTGCGGGCCAACAGGCCGATGTCTATGCACCTGAGCCTGGAGAATAAACAATTACTGGGGCAACCTTTGCGAAAACTGTTTGATTTATTAAAAGAACCGGTGGTAGTGTCAAGAATGTTTCACAAGGGAGAAATTATCACACCTACTCCCGATATAGTACTTGCAGAGAATGATGTGTTGCTGGTAGTAGCTTCTAAACAAGAAATGGAGCAATTGAAGTTATTGATTGGCCCCCCCAGTTCCATGAACCTGAAAACAGCTAAAGAAAGCGATCTGATCTCCAGGCATATTGTAGTAACAAGAACAGCCGTAACACATAAAAGGCTTGGCGATATCCCTGAACTGCATCAGCAGGAATTCACTTTAACAAGGTTAAGCCGTGCCGGTATTGAGATGGTGCCGCATGGAGATATTTTTTTACAACTGGGAGATACAATAAAAGTAGTGGGCACAGAGGAAGGGGTTCAGGTGGTAACCCAGGCATTAGGCAATTCATTAAAGAAGTTAGAAGTACCTGACCTGGCTCCGATATTCATGGGCATTGTGCTGGGTGTAATTCTGGGCAGCATTCCTTTTCATTTTCCCAATATGCCGGTAGCGGTAAAAATAGGTATGGCAGGTGGTCCGCTGATCATCGCATTGACACTTAGCCGCTTTGGAAATTTGTTTTACCTGAATAATTATACAACAAATAGCGCTAACCTGATGATCCGTGAACTCGGCATCAGTCTGTTTCTTGCCAGTGTGGGATTAAGCAGTGGTAAGAATTTATCAATTGCATTTGCAGATGGCCGTGGCTGGATCTGGATAGGCATGGGCATTCTAATAACTGTCATTCCATTGTTGCTGATAGGATTTATTGCCCGCAAATATTTTAAGAAAACTTATTTTGAGGTTTGCGGGTTACTGGCCGGCGCTTCTACTGATCCACCGGCTCTGGCTTTTGCCACCAAGCTGGCCGGCAGTGATATTCCATCGGTCACTTATGCTACCGTGTATCCGCTGACAATGATCTTACGAATTGTAGCAGCACAGTTATTGATCCTGTTATTGATGTAGTTTACTTAACAGCGCTCTTCAATGCTTCAACTGTTTTCTTTTCACTTCCAACGAAGATCTTATCCTTAAGAATAACTACTGGTCTTTTCAGAAAAGTATATTCCTCCAGTATATACTTCCGGTAATCTTTTTCTTCCAGCTTTTTATCTTTTAATCCCAGCTCTTTGTATTTCATGGCACGGCGGCTGAACAGGGCTTCATAGCTGCCTGCCATTTTCTTCATTTCCTCCAGTTGCGCCGGAGTAATTTTTTCAAACTTGATATCCTGCATAGCAAACCCCTTTTGATCCACTTTTGTCTCTTTAATAATAGCCTGGCAGGTGGTGCAGTTGCCAAGATGATAGATTTTCTTCATATAGTTAATACGTTACAGGTCATCGTTTGGTTCACTCCGCTGTAAAATGCGTTACTTTGTGACCTTAATTCTTGTGATGGGCAAAGATGAAGTTTTTAAAGGTGACATAGAAAAAGCCAGCGATTTTAAGTTTGGCGCCAATGTCGCTAAAGTGTTCGATGATATGGTGAACCGTTCGGTACCTTACTACGGGGAAATACAACGCATGATGGCTGAATTGGCGGCTGATTATGCCCGCGAAGAAACTTTTGTATACGACCTCGGCTGTTCCACCGGTACCACCATGATAGGCATGGATACAATGGTAACTCCGAATATCAAATTTATCGGGGTGGATGATTCGCAGGAGATGCTGGATAAGTGTAAATCCAAATTGATGGAGCTGGGCTTTTCCCGGCCTTATGAATTGCGCTGTGCAGACCTGGGGCAGGGAATAAAAATTGAAAATGCTTCCGTGGTTGTTCTTTGTCTTACGCTGCAGTTTGTACGGCCTATCAACCGGGACCGGTTACTGCAGGATATTTATAAGGGATTAAATCCGGGTGGTGTACTCATACTGGTGGAAAAGATACTGGCAGAAGAAAGCAATTTCAACCGTGATTTTATCAATTACTATTATAACTACAAACGCCGCAACAATTATAGCGAAATGGAGATCTCCCAGAAAAGAGAAGCCCTGGAAAATGTATTGGTTCCTTACAAGCTAAGCGAAAACATCACTTTGTTACGGGACAAAGGCTTTGCACATTGTGAAGTTTTTTTCAAGTGGTATAACTTTGCAGGTCTTATCGCTGTTAAAAAATAACTGGCATGGTTAGTATTGGTAATTTTTTCTTCCGGTACCGCAACTGGATATTCATTCTTTTTTATGGTGCATTATTTATTCCCTCCTGGCCTTTATTCTCTAAAAAACAATTCGGGGAGTGTTATTATATATGGCCTGTCAGTATTGGTTTATTCATTACCTGTTTCGGTCAGCTCATTCGTGGACTTACTATCGGGCTTGCCTATATTGTTCGTGGTGGCAAAGAAGGTAAACCGTATGCAGAAGGACTGGTAACAGATGGTATCTTCAACCATTGCCGCAACCCTTTATATGCCGGAAATATTCTGATGTTGCTGGGTGTTGGTATTCTTGCCAATTCTTTATTCTATGTTGGCATTATGATCCCTGTTTTCCTGTTCATTTACCAGGCTATTGTATTAGCAGAAGAAAATTTTCTCCGCGAAAAATTCGGAGCAGGCTTTGATGCCTATTGCAAAAAAGTAAACCGCTGGTTCCCCAACCTGAAAGGAATTGGCAAGACATTCAGTGGCATGGCCTTCAACTGGAAAAGATGGATACTGAAAGAACATACTACACAATTCATCTGGCTGATCGGCATTACGCTAATACTTTTTATCAACTACCCCATGCTGACCGGATATAAAGGAGAGCCGGCAAATGGCCTTGAAGCTTTAGGATTGGGCTATGTGCATCTAATTCGTCTTGGTGTTGTTTTGGGAATTTTACTACTGGTTTATCTGCTGATCCGCTACCTGAAAAAGAC
>CAZTKV010000086.1:7031-8430 GCA_964614285.1 uncultured Chitinophaga sp.
CTTCAAATAGTGAGTTATGATCAAAACAGGCAACCCTATCATCAGCATTTATACCGAAATGACGCCCAACCCGGAGACTATGAAGTTTGTGGCTAACAAATTGTTATACCCGGGCAAGAGCATCGATTTTCCGGATGCTGAAAGTACCAAACCTTCTCCGCTGGCTACTGAATTATTTGGTTTCCCTTTTATTAAAGCTGTATTTATTGCCAGCAATTTTGTGACCATGACCAAGACTCCGGAAACAGACTGGAATGATGTGATTCCATCTATCCGCCAGTTTTTAAAGGATTATCTCGAAGAGGGTAAGGCCGTGGTAAATGAAGAAGAACTCGCTGCAGTAAAACAATCCAGCAGTAATGAAGTGTCGGCTGATGACGATGATGTAGTAAAACGTATCAAAGAATTACTAGATAATTATGTTCGCCCGGCTGTAGAGATGGATGGCGGCGCTATCCAATTTAAAAGTTATGAAGCCGGCACCGTAAACCTTGCCATGCAGGGAAGCTGCAGCGGTTGTCCTTCATCCATGATCACCCTGAAAGCAGGTATTGAAGGAATGATGAAGCGGATGATACCCGAAGTGAAAGAAGTGGTGGCCGAAGCGGAATAAGAAATTTCCTTTAGGATTATAATAGTAAGCGTCTCCGATCGGGGCGCTTTTTTCTTACTAACATTTTCCCGCTGATTACGCAGATCGCCGGAGATGAGTGATATAAATGCACCATTATCCTGCGTTTATATGCGCAATCAGCGGGATCTGCGGGCAATATAAACAGGGCAGTTACCTCCGCCTCCAATTCACATTTCTCTCTTTCAAATAGTCCAGCACAAAATCAAAACACTCTTTTTTGTCTCCGATCAGCTCAGGAGGGAATACTCCTTTCTCTGTGAACAATCCCTTCGTAATTAAATTCACGGCCGCCGTACAGGTATAACCCGTTGTTCTCGCCATAGAAGAAGTTTTGGTTGCAGCGTCATACTCATCATACAGGTCATATTCTACCGTTTTATCCTCTCCTTTTATAATCACTTTCATCACCGTAAACTCTTCTTCCTCTTCGCCCAGTTTCCATTCGTTCACCAGCAGCCTGGAAGTAAAGTCGAGAGGAGAAACCGATGTACCATTGACCACAAGCGGGGTAGTATCAAAAAAACCTGCCTGCTGCAAGGCGATGATCAGGTCTACATGTCCGGGGTAGCGCAATGTTTTTTCTTTCATATCCGGAATATGATCCATCGTAAATAGTAATGACCGCAGCCCGTCTGTATTGAACGCTTCCAGTTCTCCGGCTTTGTCAAAATGCATTTTTTCTCTTTCGCTCAGTGCGGGTTTGATTACAATAGTCCCCTTCTCCACCAGTCTTGCCGGGCGGATATATTCCTGTATCACATCCAC
>CAZTKV010000086.1:8530-11047 GCA_964614285.1 uncultured Chitinophaga sp.
CAAAAAGATTTAAGATGCTTCCCGTAAGAGTACTTTTATTTTCATTTCTTTTATTCCATTCAACAGGTTTACTGGCACAGCAGCCAAGGTTAGTATTGCCGATCGGACATTCAGGAAGTATTACGGACGTATCTTTTAGTCCAAACGGAAAATTCATTGCTTCTGCCTCTACAGACAGAACTGTAAAGCTTTGGAGTACCCTTACAAAAAAAGAACTCATTACTTTTTCAGGACATACGGATATTGTGAATGCACTTAGTTTCAGCCCGGATAATAAATACCTGGCCACGGCATCCGGAGACTCAACTGCAAAATTATGGAGCCTCACTAACGGAATCTTTGTTACTGCATTTAAAGGCCACCGAAAAGCCTTGAAAAGTGTTGCTTTCAGTCCTGACAGTAAATTCCTGCTTACTTCCTCCGAAGACAGTACAGTCCGTATATGGAACAGGCAGACAGGAAAATCTGTACTTGTTTTAAAGGGATTTGGAAATATAGTACAATCCGCCTCATATAGCCCTGACGGCAAACGTATCATTACTTCATCGCTTGATGGAAAAGTGAAAACATGGGAGGCTGGTACCGGTAAACTAATTACAGAAATCAATTTTGGTTCTGGTGTTTCATACAGCGAGTTCAGTCCTGACGGAAAGTATTTACTGACTCTTTTCACAATTCATAGAGAAATTATTGTCAGTAATATAAAGGGTGAATTCATTGCCGCCATCAGGAAAGCACATACAGACTGGGTGAACAGTGCCCATTTCAGTCCGGATAGTAAATCAATTATTACCTCCTCTTCTGATCGCAGCATAAAACGATGGAATGTTACCAATGGTATGCTAACAGATAGTTTGGTAGTTGAAGAAAGATGTGCGGAGGCAGCATTTAATAAAGACGGAAAATACATTATCGGTGCTGTTGGAAATACAATCCGGGTATGGGAGTCCGCAGGAGGGAAGCTGAGTTATACTTTAAAGGGCCGGTCTCATGCATATGCATCTGCAAGATTTAGCAACGATGAAAAATTTATTGTTACCGCTGCTGAAAACGGACCGGTTAATATTTGGTCAGTTGCAGAGGGGCGGCTGATCACAACTTTACAAAAAAGATTCTCTAAAACCAGCTGTGCTGTCTTTAGTCCGGATGATAAAATGATCCTGGTATGTTCATATAATGAAGCCCCGGAATTGTGGGATGCTTTTTCAGGAGTATTGATCAAAAAATTCCAAACACCAGTCTCTGCCGCTGCTGCTTCATTCAGTCCGGATGGTAAAACCATTTTATTCCTGCTCCCGTCCAGTAAGACCGCAAAACTTGTTTCAGCTAATGATGGTAAAGAGATACTTGAGATCAAAGGACACAGAGAAGATCTCTGGTCTGCTGTCTTTAGCCCGGATGGCAAAAATATCGCCACCGGATCATGGGATAAAACAGTTAAAATATGGAAAACGACAGATGGAGCGTTCATAAGAGAACTCAGGGGGCACCAGGAAATAGTTGCCTCGGTAAATTATAGTCATGACGGAAAACTTATCATTACGGCTTCACTGGACAAGACCTGTAAAATATGGAATGCAGAAACGGGGGCACTGATAAACACCATAATGACAATTAACCGGTGGGCCACTCCAAAAGAAGCAACTTTCAATGCTGATGCAACAACATTCAGTATCCGGTTTATCACAAGATTCTTTTTTACAGAGCAAGTTGATCCATCAACAGCAGTTGAAATAAGAAATGTGAGTGACGGATCTCTGAAATATTCGCTGTCGGGGCATACAGCAGCTGTAAGCTCTTCCGTATTTGGCAGAAAAAATAATTTGATCCTTACCTCTTCGGATGATAATACCTGTAAACTCTGGGATTCAAAGACCGGGAAACTGCAAAACACATTTTTTGTATTAGACAGTAACGATTATTTCAACCAGGTTACGGGGGGATATTATCAATGTACTTCTCCTGCAGCTAAATTATTGCACTATATCACCAGGGATTTGAAGCTCATCACCTTCGAACAACTGGATGTAAAATACAACCGCCCTGATAAAGTACTCGAAGCAATTGGTAATACAGATACGGCATTGATACAAGGCTACCGAAAAGCATGGGAGAAAAGAATAAAGAAGCTGGGGATCGATACCACCCAGTTCCGGGATGGCTACAGTGTGCCGGAAGCGGATATCAGTAACCGGGATGATATTGAAGCGGAACAAACAAAAGGGATGATTGCATTACGCATCAAAGGAACAGACAGTGTTTACCAGCTTGACCGTTTTAATATCTGGGTAAATGAAACACCGCTGTTCGGGCAACGGGGTATCAGTATCAAACAGAAAAAAGCAAACAGCATCGATACCACTATCACTATTCAGTTATCGCAGGGAGAAAATCGTATTGAAACTTCTGTAACCAATGTGAATGGCACCGAAAGCTACCGCATGCCCATGTATGTGAATTATACACCGGCCATAAAACAAAAAGAAATGATCCGTTTTATTGGCATTGGTATCGATC
>CAZTKV010000087.1:0-1063 GCA_964614285.1 uncultured Chitinophaga sp.
TCCTGCCGGCTATATTGTACGAATAGTTTACTGTTCTTCCGCCATAACTCTCTGAAGTAATGCGGTTCAATGCATCATAAGTAAGTGTTACTGTTCCTGTATTATTGGAAGCTGTGAGTAATCTGCCCAGTGCGTCGTATGAATAATTATCGATACGGCCACCTGGCAATGTTTTAACAATAATCCTGTCGAGTGAATCATAAGTATAATTTACTGTTGTTCCGTCTGCAAGAAGTTTTGAAATTACATTTGATTTTTTATCATAAGTATTCTCGGTGAATCTTCCATCTGGATAAGTCATTCGTTTTACACGATTCAGACTATCATAGGTATAATGGGTAGTATTATTGTTCTGATCTGTTAAAGCAATTATATTTCCCTGCACATCATATGTAGCTGTTGCAGTATTCCCATTATTATCAGTGATTGTTTTTGCCCGGTCAAGGCTGTCGTAGGTATAGGTTGATATATAACCATTGCGGTCAGTCACCGTGGTAAGGTTGCTGTTTTTATCATAGGTGAACAGATAAAAATTATTTAAAGGATCTGTGATTTTTTTTATCCGGTCCAGGCTGTCAAATTCGGCAATGTACGTTGCGCCATTACCATTGGTGAGGCTCGTAATGTTGCCGTTGTTGTCATAGGTTAAACTTATTATACTTCCGGTAAGGTCCGTAACAGCAATAACCCGATTCAGCACATCGTAACTATAGTTCTTTGTTTGGCCATTGGGGAAACGGACGGATGTAATATTCCCATTGCCATCATATTCTGCGGTAAAAGTATTTCCTTCCGGATCAGTTATCTTATTCAACCTATTCTTGTTGTCGTACTCAAATTTTACTTTATTGCCCAACGCATTGGTAATATTTTTCAGATTGTCCATGGCGTCGTAGGCCATATAGGTTTTTTGACCTTTTACATCTGTCAGTTCTACGGGACGGTCTGAGGCATCATAAGCGGTCAAACTAGTTTCATTATTTTCATTTGTATAGGAGATAACGTTGCCCTGGGCATCATAGTTTAACTGAACATTGTTATTAAGGGGGTCAATAATTTTTTT
>CAZTKV010000087.1:1163-6738 GCA_964614285.1 uncultured Chitinophaga sp.
GCATCAAATTCAAATTGCTTGTCATAGCCACAACAATTTCCCGAAAGACCACTTAGCCATACTTTATCTTCTTGTTTCTTGAATTGGTATTTGGTAACCTGGTTGTTTCCGGCTTCAAGATAATCTGTGGCAAGGGTAGTAAGGGTGGCAGTATCGTAGGAAAAACTTATTCTTTTGTTGCAACCTATCAGCTCGCTGATGGCAAAATTGTTGAAATAAATAATATCTACTTTATTATTGTTCTTGTCAGTAACGGCTTTCATTGGCCCATTGACGAGGTATGCATATTTATAAGTATTGTTCAGCGGGTCCTTTACTTGTGTAAGGTTACCGGCTCCGTCGTATGAATAAGTGTAAATGCGGGCAGGTGTGGTTATGGCATCGGTTAATGTACTCAGTTTGCCATTAGTATAGGTCAGGGTGATACTTTGCCCGGCGCCATTAACCAGTGAAGTAAGTAATGTATCGGTATAACTGAAATTGATGAAGTTACCATTCGGCTCTTCCATCCGGGTGATCCGCTTATGGGTACTATTATCAAAAAAGAATTTGGTCCCGTCTGTTTCAGTAATACGGTATTTGCCTGACTGGTATTCGGTAAGTGTATTAAAAAAACCTCTTGGTGTAAGAAATGAACCTCCGCCGGCTGAAGAGTAAAGATCCTCCCTTCCGTCACTCCATACTATGACTTTTGCTCCCGCTGTATCATTTCTGTACCTGATATTGTAATTAAAACTCCAGCCATTGCCATAACCATCATTTTGTTCAAAGTTGAAACTGTTATAATGAAATGTAATATTCAATGGAAAACCTCTCGCAGGAATATGCAGGTCGTTCCGGGTAAAGTAAAGATTGCCTGTTAACGTATTCACCTGCAAACCCATCGGCCCGGTTTTATTGGGTATGTTGATGTTTTGCGCCGATGTCTCAACTGTTAAGAGCAACAGTGTTACTAACAACATCCCATATTTTTTGATTATGCTTTTCATACTCCATTTTGAAAGTGAGCGAATCATTTTTTAATTTTTTACTTCACGGTAAAGTTGATGTATGTATGTCCCGGCATATCCGGCGGAGTTTTTCCATACACGGTTATTGTTCCGCTGGCGCCAGCCCTGATGATACCCGGCGGTCCGCCCGGTTCTGTTAGTTCCAGGTACAGCGATGTGGTGCCATTGCTGAGGCCTGCCTGCGTAAGCGCCATCAGCACTTCTTTATCATTAAAGAGTGTTCTTGTTTGTGCCGGCACATCAAAGTTGGCAGGGTTGGCATAGTTTATCTGGATTACAAAGGGCCAGCCAACAAATACTTTTTCCGGAACAATTACTTCTGTTACCAGCAGTGAATTCAGTCCGCCCGGTGTACCGGGATCACAACCAGGCTGGTTACCACTTCCGGTTTGCCCTGTATTATTACCGCCACCGGTAAGGATACCACCGTTATTACCTGTGGTTATGGTGAAGCCGCCGGGCAGTGTTGCCACAGCTGAATCTGGTTTTATCAGCGATACATCGTATAGTCCCAACGGCTTGCTCTGCAGATTGAACGTAGCAAATACAGTGGTACTGTTGACGTAGTATACTATCGATGAATAAATAGTAGTACCTCCATTAGTCAATTTTGCTACCATATTATTGGTAAACAAAGAGCCACTGAGTTTCACAGTTACATTCCCGATATTACCGCCCGAGTTTGACTGCACATTTAATATAGCAAATGGAAGTTTTACTGCTTGCAGGGTGATATTTTGTACCAGCGGATTGGGTGATGTACAACGTACGGCGATATAATAAACCGAATCAGTCACTGTTGTCATTACTATCTGCTGGTTGCCATAGTTGGCTGTACCAAACCGGTAATCAAAACGGGAAGGTGACGGCACATAGCCAAGGCCTATGTACATTTCGTTCTTCATCGTTAGCGAGTCGTTTGACTTCAGCGTAACGAGAATGGTGGAACCGCTCAGCGAGTCGGGTATCACTAATTTGTAATACCTGGCTGTGCTGTGCATTGTGTTGTTTTCTGTAATGTTCAGTTTCAGCTCTTTTGCTTTCACATAAATAGCTCCTGCGGATATACCTGTATTATTATTCTTGTCAGTTTCGTTAATATTATTGAGCAGATCTGTTTTTACCAGTACATTATAATTTCCTTCAATCACACTGGTTACTATTGGTTGCATGCTGATAGTATCCCTGTCAAGTGGTGGCATATTGATCATCTTGTTCTTTATGCCAATTAATACAGCAGTTGAATCAAGTGTAGTATTGTTTGAAAGATAAATACCGTCTGAGGAAACACCTGTTGCTGTATTGGCCGACAGGTTGGCAATAACCCATTTAGCTGTATCAATACTGTAACCAAGCATAACAGTATCAGGTCTCATCACATTTTCCACAATCAAATCCACCGGCTGCTGTGTATACACTGTTACATAACTAAAGGCAAGATTATTCGTATCGTTTACTTCGTAAACTGCATTGAACGCATCGGCTTGCGCAATCAGGATATAATTGCCCGGAACGGTGTTAATATTGAGCGTAAAACTCATGGTGTCATTCATCGATTGCCCCGCTTGCAATACGGTGGAGATATTTTTTGCGGAAAGCTGCACATCACCACTGTTGCCGGGTATGAAATCACCTGATAACCATAATTTATTGCTCCAGCTACCAGGATAGGTAGGTCCTGCACCGGTATTGGTTACTTTATGTACAACTGTCATGGGCTGACCTGCCGGAGCTGTTGCGGGTGCTGTAATAATAGTATCGGTCAGTTCAGGAAGCAGCGGTTGAATGACATGTATTTTTTTTGCTGCGCCTGTAGCATTTCGGATAAAATTGCTGTTGTTATTAATAACCATCTCTCCCGGGATACTGTTGGTAGTATTTGTTTTGGCATACAAATAATAATCACCGGTGGGTATATTAGGTGGTATGGCAACCTTTGTTTCAGTGTAACTCTGATTCCGCTCCAGTCTTGTATTCAAGGCAAACTGGCTTGCCCATACATCATTGCCATTTACAATCGAGTCAGGAGAAAAATATACCGCATCATACCATGAGGGGTAATAAGCCAGGCCGGGATTATAACCAGTGTTCTTTACTGTCCAGCTTACAGTATATGGCCTGGCCACGGTGGCGGTATCCGGACCGGATGCAGCTGTTACAATATGATCAACCAGCGGATTTACCAGCACCTTTGCATCGGAGCCGGTTACATTGTTATTACTATTCGTTGCTTCATACACATTACCGTTGGCATTTGTTTTTACAAAGAAGTAAACAGTAGAATAGGCAGTTTGAGGAAAGCAAGCATTGATCTGCCAGCTGAACGACATACTTACATTGAACGAATCAGTGTAGCTGGCACCGGATGTTACTATTTCAGTATGCTCTCTTTTTGCAACAAAATAACTGGTTGCCGGATTGTAGGTGGCACTGCAACTGATAAAAATACTGTCGGCCCAGTTACCATAAGTACTGCCGGGGCCATTATTGGTTACAGTATATTTTATTTTTGAATTGTAAATGGTGAAAAGTGAATCAGCTAATGGAACGGTTGTTACAACCAGGTCGGCAGGTGTTGGATTCAGCACATTGGTGACTGCTGCTGCACTGATATTATTACTGTAACTGGTTTCCCGGAATGTACTGTCAAAATTGGTATGCACATAGAAATACCTGTTTCCGGAAGCTGATGGTGGAATAGTGTAGCTTATTGAATGCGGTACAGCTGTGCCGGCAGGTAAATTTTCTGTAAATGTCTGCGTACTGATAAGCTGTGCTGAGCCGTCAAATACGGCAGAATTGCTGATATAGATTTTGTCTTTGCGTACAGCATTGAATACGGATCCGGGTCCATTATTCAGCACATTGTAGTTTATAGTAAGTGACTGTCCGGCATTGGCTGTGGAAGGAATAGTTACTGATACTGTTGCATCCGGTCGTTGAACAGTGATGGGCAGTGTACTTCGTCTTATTTGCGGAATACCGGGGTATTCAAATACAGTTTGCATAGCATTTGCCCTGACATACACATAATAATTGCCGGGTTGCAGATCTGCAGGTATCACAAAGTTCAATACGGCAGGATGGTTTGAACCCGGTCTTGCAACATTTGATGTATTAATGTTTTCTGTTGAAGGATCAGTTCCTGTAGTAATACATTTTATTGCAGGAGCCATGTCTGGATTAATTCCACTGTTTAATTCAGTGTGTATTTTCTCGCCTACCAGTATCGCATTTCCGGTAATACCAGCAGGGTCGGTGCTCAGGTATACCCTGTCAATCCAGAAGCTGGAGCCAAAACCGATACTGTCGTTTAACCGGATACCTGTACCTGCTGTTCCGGGCAGGCTGCATGATCCTGAAGGAATATAGTAGTGCCCCTTATTTTTTTCCAGGTTATCATTGAAACCGGTATTGAGAATATTCCAGTTTACTCCAACTGGCTGTGTGGTGCCGGCTGTAGTAACAGGTACTGTCAGGCTATTGATGGTAAGCTGTGGAGTAGGGGTAAGGAATACCTGTAGAAGCTTATTGTTGATATTGTTGTTAGTCAATGCCCCTTCATACAAGCTGGCAGCACTATTTGTGTGAACATAAATGAACCACTGGCCAGAAATAAAATTGGGGATTACTACCTGAACTGATTTTGTATAGGCACTATCAGCCGGTAATTGTGTGTTGTTTAAAATTGCCACATCCGATGTGTTTGGATAGTAAGTGCCATTTGCTCTTGGAAGTTTTAACAGGATAGCATTATTAATATTAAAAATGGGGCTTTGAGAAATATAAATTTTGTCTGTCCACTGGCTACCCGTTGATGTCAGCACTCCATAATTTTTTACTTTGTAAGTGACATTGATAGTAGATCCTGAAAAAACAGATGCCGGAGTAAATACTGTATCTACCCGCAGGTCAGGTGTGGGGGAAAGAGTTACATTGACCGGTTGCGGAGCTTTTGCCGTATCATTTAGTACGGTCATTTGTTGTACTGAACTGTTTGCCGGGTAATTAGTAATAACATAAACATATAAGGGCTGGCTATAGTTAAGCGGCAAAGTGAAATTGATAGAATTATCATAGTGCTGACCACTGTCAAGGGCTGTAATATTATTGCGGGTGCCAATAAGTAATGGACGCACAGGGAATTCAAGTGCATTCCATCCTCCGGGATTGGTATTGGGAGGAATATTAAATGCGGGTATAGTATCAAAAGAAAGAAACACAGCGTCTGTCCAGCCTTGGTTAGTAATCGTATTTCCGGGACCAGCATTGGTTACTCTCCAATTCAAGGAAATGGTTTGGCCGGAGAAGGCAGCTGCAGGAGCCTGCACATGGCTGACAACCAGGTCTGGTAGTTTTTTTAACCTGAAATACTGAACCGGGCCAGTTGTTTCAAGGCATGCATTTTTAGAAACAATTCTCCATTTATATGCTTTATGATATTGTAAAGCACCTTGAGGCAGGATATAAGATACATTAGCGATATTGGCTGCATAAGGTGTGGATGGTTGTGCGGTAGCAGAATCCCATATATACAGATCATAGGTCAGTGCATTGCTGCCTGG
>CAZTKV010000087.1:6838-10829 GCA_964614285.1 uncultured Chitinophaga sp.
GTGCGGTAGCAGAATCCCATATATACAGATCATAGGTCAGTGCATTGCTGCCTGGCAACCAGGAAAGATTTAATGGCAGTGTTTGATCTGTTGCTCCATCTGCCGGCAGCATGTTAGAGACGGCTCCCGGGGTAACTGCTGTAACTACATTAACCAATAATGAATCGTTTGCTGTTGCTGTACCACAAAGCCCGGTGGCAGAAACGATCAATGTATACGAGCCTGCTCCGCCCCATGTAATAGTTACTGTATCAGCAATGGATGGGTAAGTAGTGCCATCAGATAAGCGCCAACTGTATGTAAGTCCATTTACTTTATTAATCCGGTAAGTAGCCGATTGACCGGGGCAAACAAACTGAGGCCCTGAAATAGTGGTAAGCTCAGCTACTCTTACACAGAATGTTCTGTTAACAGAAGTGGCGGCCAGGTAATTCGTATCACCATTCTGATTGGCTGTAACACTAACGGTACCGAGCCCGGTAAAGGTTAACTGGTTTCCTGCCAGTGCGGCAGGGCCTGATAGTAGTGAATAGCCGACAGGCAAAGCAGAACTTGCCGTTGCGTTTAAAACAAGTGGTGCAGATCCCAGCACCTGGTCTGCTATTACCGGGAAACTGATTGTTTGCGCAGCTTTATTGATAACGATATTCTGGAATACAATTGCAGCCGTATCATACACATCATCACCTTGCTGTGTGGCACGAATACTGGCGGTACCGGTTGTTGTAATAGAATAGATATTTCCTGCTAATGTGCCTGGTCCGCTTATTAATGAGAAGGAAACAGGAAGACCCGATGTAGTTGTTGCAATAAGGACAAAAGAGGAATCGCCATAGGTTTTGTTAGGTATCGCAGGGAAGTTAATTGTTTGAGGAATAGAATTGGCGGCAAAAGTAAATGCATTAGATGCAGGACCATCACCACATAGAGTAAAGTATTTCACATAATAAGTGCCTGCAAGAGAAGCATAATAAGAGGAGGCAGCAGCACCGCTGATTAATGTATCGTTTCTGTACCAATGAAAACCTGTTGCATGCTGGGCCGGATCGGGAGCAGATGCATACAGCCAGCGACCTACTTTAACTAATGAGGAAGCTGTCGACGGAGCAGGGTAGGCGACAGTGATCTGCCTGTTGGCAGATGGCCCTGTTCCGCATTGATTAGAAGTGTTTAGTACTATTGTATATGTACCGGGGGTTGTCCATGTTATATATATGGTATCCTGGTTTGTGCTAAAGGTTCCTCCTCCGCTCAGGAGCCACTGGTAATTTACACCTGCTTCACGCTGACTGGGATAATACTTATGTATACCACTGGCGATACAACCGGGATCTGGACCTACGATATTGAAGGTCACAACAGGATTTCTTATTACTGATATTGGTTGTGAATTAACACTTGTATCCGGAGGCGAATTGCCAATTACCCGTACCCTGTATAAACTTGACAAAGGAGTATTAGCTGGTATAAATGCTGTAATTGAATCGGAATGGTTCACTCCGAACAGTGTGCCGATATTAGTTGATGAAGCGAAGCTACCGGTCGAGTCAGATAATTGTGCAGTAAACGTATTGTTAGAAAACATAAGTGTGTCTGTTGTAAACCGAACCTTAAATGTGCCGACACCTCTGCAGGCAATGCTGTCCATATTTCCGACTGTAATAATCGGGATGCGGGGCGGTAATACATATCCGAATGTGATCGGTCCGAAAGCGGATAAAGTATCTAATGAAGTAACAAAAGCTTCTGAAAGATTACCATTGAATGAAGACACACCTGCGTTCAACCATTGACTTCCGTTCCACCGGCTGGCACGCAAACTATATAAGGAAGCTACAGATTGGCTCCGCAGACTATCGTAATGTAACGTAACTCTTACAGTTGAGTTTCCATTATTACGATTCAGGATCCAGTATTCTTTCCCGGATATCGTAGTAAGTGTGGATACATGCTGGGAAGTATCATACCCGGTGGCAGAAGGATTGCCACGGAAGTATTGTGCAGTAAATGCATCTGTTGATGAAGCAGGTGCAGAAATTCTGAATACTGCCTGTCGGACACTATCACCAACCGGGAACTGAAAATCATCATTACCTATTTTTTTTACGGGCCCCCATACCCAACTGCCACTTGAGTTTTGACTAACATATGCATCGTCATTAAAAACCAACAGTTTTGTTGCAGTTGTTTTTATGATGCCTGAAGAAAAGGGAACATTGTTTCCGATGAAAATATCCTGATCTGGGATAATATAATCTTCGGGAGAAGATTTTTCCGGGTAAAGATTCTGAAATGTTATAGGTGTTGTGCCGAGTTGCCTGATGTTGCTTTCCGTTCCGCCGATAAAGGTTATGTTATTTAACTCGATAAACTGCGGGTTAATATTGGTATTAAGATTGAAATCCTGGCCTATTCTTAGTGAATTGCCATCTCCAACACGGAATAAAACAGGGGTATTAATGTTAAATGTGACATTACCCGTCACTTCATCATCACTCATATAGCTTGAAATATATGTTTCCGCAGTAACCTCAGGGCTGTTGGTGCTGATGACGAGGTTGCCATTGAAAATATTTCCATAGATTGTATTCGGGCCATTTCTGCTGATGCTGTCGCTGATTGCCACATTGCCGTTAAGTATATTTTCTATGAAATAAAGTTGTCCGCTATAACCTTCGATGGTGATATTGGTGGCTGAAATTGTTGCATTTTCAATTGAAAAATCAGTTGCATTTCTGAAGATTATTGAGTTGTTGCTGTTCGTGGAAGTAATTATTGCATCAAAAATATTTACTGTACCATTGTTTATCAGACTGTAGTTGTCAAGATCTAATGTAGCACCTGATTCCATTATAAGCCCATGGGCCATTATATTGGAATTTACAACAGGGTAATCAGAAAGCCCGGTTGGTATATAAATGGTATCGCAACTTTCCGGAACACCGGCAGGCATCCAGTTGCCGGCATTATCCCAATCCGTATTGACAGATCCGGACCAGGTTTTTAAAGTACTTACAGTACAAGTATTACATGATGCCAGAATTTCAGAAATACTGCTGCAACCCGCTGCATTATTCTGAATGTCACCTGTGCCTCCATTATTCAGGTAAATACAAAGCGGCGTAAATGAACATAAAGCCAGTTGACTATTATCCCTGATTTCAACGCCGTCGTTATTATTATCTTGTATATCAAGGGCAGGGTTCAAAAAATCTAAAGAAGTGATGACAGGATTTTCAAATATTCGCAATCGTTCTCCGATCACTGTTATATTTCCCAGCCCTGTTAGGTTTGATAACAGGTTATTGCCATGAATTTCGAGAGTGCCCGCTGCTATAGAAGTAATACCGCTAAGTGCTGTGATGTCTGTCAATGCATCATTTGCCCACAAAGAGACTCCACCGCCAACATTACCGGACACATTCTGCATACCCTGTAAGGAGGTCATATTGGGGTTTATCCAGAAATAAAAGTTAGCACAACTGGTTACATTGTCCAGCCCGGAAAGATTGGTAAGCCCGGTATTGATCATCCAGATAGTGCCAAGGTTAGTAGTAGTGAGGTTATTGCTCAGCCCGGAAAGCGTAGTAAGGTTATTCAGCCCGGCGAATAAAAAGCCAAATACATTTTCAAGATTGCTTAACCCTATGGAGGTAAGAGAAGGAAGGTTCTCTAATCGTAAATAGCCATTGATAGAAGTAAGGTTTGTTAAGCTGCCAAGGTTAACAATCGGAGAATAACGTATGTCAAGATAACCGTCCATATGCACCACAGTTCCAAGTCCGTTCAGGCTTGTTAGCGAAGTGCTGTCAATTAAAACACCCCCTATGGTATCGATAGTATTACTTAACCCCGCAATGCTGTTTAACGCAGGGAGTTTATTAATGATCACATCTCCCAGGCTGATCAGGTTGTTCAGTCCTATACTTGTTTGCAGAAAATTATATTGCAGTTCCAGGGTATCGCCTAATGAAACAAGAGCTGATAAAGC
>CAZTKV010000088.1:0-8589 GCA_964614285.1 uncultured Chitinophaga sp.
CATCAATTTCCCTGGGATAATGATTTTGTTATTTTCCGTTTATCTGATGTTTTATTAATGAAAGCAGAAGCTATCCTGCGTGGTGCTACAGGTACTGTAGCGGGTCCTTATGGTTCTACTGCCCAGGCTATTGTTGATTATATCAGAACTCTCCCAAGTCGTAATGCAGGACCTTTACCAAGTTTGACTTTAGATAAATTATTAGATGAAAGAGGCCGTGAACTTTATTGGGAATTATGGAGAAGAAACGATCTGATTCGTTTTGGAAAGTTCCTGGCTGCAAGAGAATTAAAACCTTTAGTTAGTGGGGATGAGCGGTTGCTCTTCCCGATACCTAATGAACAATTGATCATTAATCCTAATTTAACCCAGAATCCGGGTTATTAAGAGTGTTTTTCGAGCAAGCAGTTAGCGATTTTAGCAATTAAAAAAGGCCATTTTCTAATGGCTTTTTTCTTTTTATACTACTTCCGTGAAATAGTAAACGGGTATGAATTTTACTGGAACAAATGCTATAGATTTGATGATTATCGTTAACAAAAACTAATGAGCGCTGTGTCAAAGATTGTGTTGCCCTTCCTGCTTTTTGTTTTTCTTTTTGTTACTGGTTGTGGTAAACAACAAAAAGAAAAACCTCTCTTTTCATTGCAGGAAAAAACAGGTATTGAATTTGTCAATACTATTCAAAATTCTCCCGACTTCAATATTTTCAGTTACCGTAATTTCTATAATGGGGGAGGTGTAGCCATAGGTGATATTAATAATGATGGCCTGGCGGATATTTTCTTTACAGCTAATATGGGCGCCAATAAACTCTATTTGAACAAAGGGGACTGGAAGTTTGATGATATATCTGTAAAGGCAGGTTTTGTCGATAAGAAAGACTGGAGCACCGGGGTGGTTTTTGTTGATATAAATCACGATGGCTGGCTGGATATTTTTGTCTGCAATGCCGGGTATGTTGATGGGAAGAAACCTAAATGCCAGCTCTTCATCAATAATAAGGATCTTACGTTTACTGATAAAGCAGCAGAGTACGGATTAACAAATGAAGGTGGTTATACAACTCATGCAGCCTTTTTCGATTATGATGCAGATGGTGATCTGGATTGTTTTATTATCAATAACAGCTTTATTCCTGTTAATACACTCAATTATGCCAATAAAAGGGGATTGAGGGCTCCGGATTGGCCCGTGGCGGAATTTTTAAAAGGAGGAGGAGATCATTTGCTCCGGAATGATAATGGAAAATTTACAGATGTAAGTAAGGAAGCGGGAATTTATGGGAGTCTGATCAGTTTCGGATTAGGGGTAACCGTAGGTGATGTGAACGGTGACCATTACCCGGATATATATGTGTCTAATGATTTTTTTGAAAGAGACTATTTATATATCAACCAAAAAGATGGCACTTTTAAGGATGAGATTGAAGAATGGGCCCAACATCTCAGTCATTCATCAATGGGAGCGGATATGGCTGATATCAATAATGATGGCTATCCTGATATTTTTACAACGGATATGTTGCCGGATGATGACTACAGGCTTAAGACGACCACTACATTTGATAATATCGATGTACAGCGTTTAAAACAAAAATCAGGATTTTATTACCAATACACTCAAAATACACTGCAGATCAATAACCAGAACGGAAAGTTTATGGAAACCGGTTTCTATAGCGGAGTGGCCGCATCTGACTGGAGCTGGGGAGGACTGATCTTTGATGCAGATAACGATGGCTTGTCTGATATTTTTGTTTGCAATGGCATTTATAATGATGTGACCAACCAGGATTTTATTGACTTTTTTGCTAATGATGTGATACAGGAAATGGTGACAACCGGTAAAAAAGACCAGTTTGATGAAATAGTAGCTAAAATGCCTTCTACGCCTATTCCCAATAAGTTTTATCACAATAAAGGCAATATTCAATTTGATGAAAAAGCAGATTATGTGGGTTTGGGGCAACCTTCTTTCTCCAATGGTTCTGCGTATGGCGACCTGGATAATGATGGCGACCTTGATTTGGTTGTAAACAATGTAAATGAAAAGTCGTTTGTTTATAAAAATCAAAGCAGAGAGCAGAATGCAAATAATTACATCGGGATCAGGTTAAAAGGAAGTGCAAAAAATACTTTTGCCGTAGGCACTGTAATAAAATTATTTCAGGGTGCCCAAGTGTTAAGTCGTGAATTGATACCCTCGAGGGGGTTCGAGTCTTCAGTTGATTATAAACAAATTATTGGTTTAGGAAAGGGAATTGTTGATTCAATGACAATTTGCTGGCCCGACAAAAAAATATTAAAATTTATAAGACCGGAAATAAATAAAGTCCATGAGATCGCTTATGCACAAGAATTAGTAAGCAATGGATCTGATACCAAAATACCGGATGTTTTATTTTCTATTGAATCAAGCCTTGTTTTTGATAAGCACAAGGAAGACGAGTATATAGATTTTTATACAGAAAGAAATATTCCGCTGATGCTTTCAAGAGAGGGACCACATGCTGACACTGCCGATGTTAATAGAGATGGTTTAGTGGATATTTTTATAGGGGGAGCGGCTAATCAGCCAGGGCAATTATACTTGCAAACTGCATCCGGGTTTAAAAAAAGTACAGTAAAAGTTTTTGAAAAGGACAAAGATTTTGAGGATGTAGCTGTATTATTTTTTGACGCAGATGGTGATGGCGACAAAGATCTTTTTATTGGTTCCGGTGGAAATATGCAACCTGCCGGGAGTTTTTTATTGCAGCATCGGTTATATAAAAATGACGGCAAAGGAAATTTCGAATTATCTGCTAAAGCTTTTCCGGATTACATGATGAATGCTGCAGTTGCAAAAGCTGCTGATATTGATAGTGATGGAGATATTGATGTTTTTGTAGGGAGCAGAAGTGTTCCTCAAAATTACGGAGTGGTGCCAGAAAGTTATTTATATATTAATAATGGGAAAGCGCAATTCACGATTGCTGAGAAAATGAACCCCGGAATGGTAACAGATGCGGTATTTGCTGACATAGAAGGGGACGACACGAAAGAGTTGATTGTCGTGGGCGAATGGATGGAGCCCAAAGTGTTTTCATTAGCAAATGGGAAACCTGTTGAAATAAAAACTTCCCTTTCAGAAATGAAAGGATGGTGGCAATCTATTGCAGTTACTGATATAGATGGTGACAACTTAAACGATCTGGTGCTCGGTAATATTGGAGAAAATTGTTATTTACAGCCATCGGCGGATAGTCCGGTTAAATTATGGATCAATGATTTTGATGGTAATGGAACTGCTGACAAAATTATTACACGAACCGTTAATAGGAGAGACGTACCTGTATTTATGAAAAGAGATTTAACAGATCAGATGCCTGGGTTAAAAAAGCAAAATTTGAAATTTGAGGAATACGCCAAAAGATCTGTTCAGGAATTGTTTTCAGATGTACTAATTAAAAAGGCATCAGTTTATAATTTTAATTATAATGCAAGTTGTTTGGCAATCAATAAAGGCAAAGGGAATTTTGAGATAAAAAGATTACCACCCTTTACTCAGCTATCAAGTATAAATGCAATATTGATAACTGATATTAATACTGATGGCAAAAAGGATCTTATTCTGGGGGGAAATCTTTTTTATTTTCAACCGCAGTTCTCCAGGTTGGATGCAAGTTATGGGTATGTTCTAATAAATAAAGGAAAAGCTGAGTGGGAATTGGTAATGCCCCAAAAGTCAGGAATTGAAGTAAGAGGGGAAGTAAAAAGTATCGTATGTTTTCAATCAAAAGAAAGAAAACAGGTACTGTTTCTTCAAAATGATAGCCCCCCTGTTTTGTACAAATTAAATGAATAAAATCTTATTCAAGTTATTTATTGTGAAAAAGCGGAATTGGATTTTTTGGATCGGCATTTGCGTTCTTTTTCTAACGGCTTGTACCGGCCGTAAAAAAAATGATATCCCCGTATTATTTGATGTACTGGATAATACCAAAACAGGGCTCGATTTTAGCAACAATCTTTCAGCCAGCCCGGATTTCAATATGCTGAAGTATATGTATTTCTACAATGGAGCCGGTGTAGGAGCAGGTGATTTCAATAATGATGGGAAGATCGATTTATTTTTTGCTTCCAATCAATCACAGAATAAAATATACCTCAATAAAGGCGATTTACAATTTACGGATGTAACAACGGCGGCAAAGATACCTGATGATGGAGGGTGGTCTACAGGAGTGTCAATAGCAGATGTGAATGATGATGGACTATTGGATATTTATGTTTGCAGGGTTGGTCACTTTGAATCCCTGCAAAGCAGGAATCAGTTATTAATTTGTAAAGGGATAAGTGATACCGGAATTCCATATTATAATGATGAAGCCCAAAAATACGGAGTTGATTTTTCCGGCTTTAGTACTCAAGCTGCTTTTTTTGATTTTGATCTTGATGGCGATCTTGATATGTATCTACTCAATCACTCCCTGCGTTATAGCAGCACATTTGCACCAAGGGATAGTTTCAAAGAAACTATAGATTCTCTTTCAGGCGATAGGTTTTTCAGAAATGATGGGGATCATTTCACCGATATATCTAAAACGGCAGGAATTAATCAGACCGTGATCGGTTATGGACTGGGTATTGCTGTTTCAGACATTAATCTCGATGGGTACCCTGATATTTATATTGGAAATGATTTTCATGAGAATGACTATCTCTATATCAACAATAAAAAAGGAGGATTTGATGACTTGCTGGATAGTAGTATAATGCATACCAGCCAGTTTTCTATGGGGGTGGATGTGGCTGATATAACTAATGATGGCTATCCGGAAATTATATCGGCAGATATGCTCCCATCTGATCCGGTTATTCTAAAAAGTTCATTAGGAGTTGATGAGTACAATACTTTTTTAACCAAAATTCGAAATGGCTATAATTTTCAATATGCAAGAAATGCGCTACAACTTAATAGACGGAATGGTTTATTCAGCGAAATAGGATTGTATGCCGGCGTATACGCTACCGATTGGTCATGGTCAACACTTTGGCTGGACTTTGATAATGATGGTTTAAAAGATCTGTTTGTTTCTAATGGAATTCCCAAAAGACTCAATGATATTGACTATATCAACTATATATCAAATGAAGAAGTACAATCGAAAATTCAGAGTAATAAAATTGGTGAGAGAGAAATGAATCTTATCAATAAGTTTCCGCAGATTAAAATACCAAATCGTTTTTTCAGGAATAAAGGGAATGCTTCATTTGATGATATAAGTGAAGCAATTCCTGAAAATAAAGATACTTACTCAAATGGTGCAGTATATGCCGATCTTGATAATGATGGAGATATAGATATTGTTGTAAATAATATTGATGAACCTGCCCTGGTTTATCAAAATAAGATAAATGACGATAAGAAGAATCCTGCAATTCAGATATTGCTGAAAGGGCCTGTAGGTAATAATCAAGCTGTGGGTGCTAAACTATATATTTTTTCAGGAACATCTGTTATAAGCTATGAAAAATTCCCGGTAAGAGGATTTCAATCGAGTATGGAAGTGCCCATGCAGGTAAGTACAGGCAGCGGAAAACCAGATTCTGTTTTTCTGGTATGGCCGGATAACACAACTCAAAGGATTAATTTAAGCAGTGGTTCACTACAACAGAAATTTGCTTACACGAAAGGGTTACCATTATTTGACTATTCCTTAGTTCGTGATTTTTCAACTAAAGAATCAGCAAAATTTTATGATGTAACTGCTCAAACCAATATCTCTTTTTTGCATACGGAGAATACATTTGTAGAGTTTGACAGGGAGCCTTTAATACCTTTTATGACCTCAACCGAGGGCCCCGCTCTTGCGACAGGGGATATTAATAAGGATGGGTTGGAAGATTTTTTTATCGGCTCATCCAAGTGGGAAAAAAGTGCAGTGTTTGAACAACTGCCTGATGGAACATTTAAAAAATTACCACAACCGGCTGTTGATGCGGACAGTACGTATGAAGATGTAGATGCTTGCTGGACAGATGTCAATAATGATTCATATCCCGACCTGGTGGTGGCAAGTGGAGGAAATGAATTTTATGGTCAAAGTGAATATCTTAAGCCCAGAGTTTATATAAATAATGGGAAAGGCATTTTGAAAAAAAAGGAGGATGCATTTTCCAATGTTTTATTAACTGCATCTAAAGTAGTAGCGAACGATTTTAATGAAGATGGCTTTACTGATCTGTTTATAGGGGGAAGGTCAGTTTCATGGGAGTATGGAAAGGTCCCTGATTCTTATTTATTACAAAATGATGGTACGGGAAAGTTTATTGATGTTACTGATAAATTTGCACCTGGTTTAAAAGAAGCTGGCTTTATTAAAGATGCGAATTGGGTCGATCTTAATAAAGACGGAAGGAAAGACCTGGTACTGGCAATGGAATGGGATGGGATTTCTGTTTATCTTAATAGTAAAAATTTCTTTTCAAGGAAATATATTACCTCGTTAAAAGGCTGGTGGAATTTTATTTTACCATGTGATATAGATAATGATGGAGATATAGACTTCATTGCCGGAAACCAGGGGTTGAATAGCCGGCTAATGGCAAGTGAACAACAACCTGTGAGGATGTATTTCTATGATTTTGACGGTAATGGGAAAAAAGAACAGGTCCTAACTTACTATCTGGATAGTAAGGAACTTCCTTTTACTAGCATATCGGATCTGGAAAAACAACTTCCAGTGCTTAAAAAGAAGTTTTTATACGCAAAAGATTTTGCTAATGCCTCATTAAAGGAAATATTCGGGGCAGATAAATTAAAAAAAGCAGATATATTTTCGGCTCACTACTTTTCAAATGCTGTTTTGATCAATGATGGAAAGATGAATTTTGAAGTACAGCCTTTACCGTGGGAAGCACAATTGACTGCGTATAAAACTGCAACAATATTGGATATTAACAATGATACTTTGCCTGATATCCTTCTGGGGGGTAATTATTATTCAAATAATATTCAATTGGGAAGATATGATGCCGATTTCGGCTCAGTATTAATAAACAGAGGTAAGGGGAATTTCAAATATGAAGAACTAAATGGAATTGAGATCAAAGGAGAAATAAGGCATTTGCAAAGAATCCGGTTGGCTACAAACGTGGATGCTTTTATTGTGGCAAAAAATAATGATAACCTTACAATGATCAGTACTAAGTAATAAGAAACTAAAGTATAGGATAATAAACTTTCATTTGCACAACTTGGTCGTCTGCAAAATCATATCCATCACTGATAAATTTTTGATAAGGTATTCCCATGGTGGCTAAATAATGGTCGTTTATAAACTTTTCTAATGCATCAAATACTTTATTCGATTCTCCAAAAGCACCCTGGTAAGTAGCTTCCAATAATTTTTTTTCAAAGGGCATCCTTTTGATTTCAACTGCTGCATTTTCAGGTATTTCCATTTCACGGGTAATACCAATGCTGGCAAATAAAGTAATATTATCTCCGGTTTTTTGTGAATAAAAAATACGATTACCATTATAGCCCAAATTATTTTTAGCAGCATATGCTATTAAGTTTTCAAAAATCGACTTCATTTCCTGTCTTTTGTCAACCTGTTGAACGGTTTTTCTTTCAAAAAGAAATAATGTATCAACTACTTTTACAGGTTTTATCTCGTAGCCATATACTCTTTTTGAATCTTCAATATATTCACGGAAATTATTGAAACTGCTTAGCGCATTTTTTGTAAGATCATCCTGGCCAAACCATTTTTTAAAATAACTGCTTTTGTATATAATGGAAAGCGAGGTTATGCTGTTTTTTGCTGTATCAGGTAAGGCAGAAATAATAAATTGTTTTTCTTTTTTGCTATTTGAATAAATCAAAAGGGAGCTATACAGAGATTGGTTTTTAATTTGAACCTGGTATTCACCGTTACTTATTTTTTTATTGGAAGAATCAAATGAAACGGATCCCCCAATATCAAACGGAGCAAACCATTTTTGAAGATTTTCGGGATTTTTGAATTGTTCGGTAACCGTTAAAATTGGCAAAGGAAGATGAATAGTTTCTTTAAATTCAGCCTGAAAAAAAATTACATAAAACAAGAAAAAAGAACCCAACAGTAAAACAATATTTGTAATAATCTTTCTTTTCATCTTATGGCAATTTTAGTGCTGCAAAATATATAATTGAGAGTATTTGGACGGAAAAGTTTTGCAAAAAAAATCATGGCAAGAATGGCTCTTTTTTCCCAACATCAAACGTTTGCAAAGATTATAATCCCATCATTACCATTCTTACTTTTTGTATTTTTAAAGAACTGAAACGATTGTTTATGTCCCTAACCAAACCGCGGCTTAGTTTTTGGCAAATAATCAATATGAATGTCGGGTTTTTCGGCATTCAATATAGTTTCGGATTACAGCAAAGCGCCGTGAACCCAATATATGATTTCTTGGGAGCGAAGCCGGAAGAAATACCTATATTAAATCTAGCTGGTCCACTTACCGGGTTGATAATCCAACCAATTATCGGAGCTCTTAGCGATAAGACCTGGCATCCTCGTTTCGGAAGAAGAAAACCTTATTTCTTTAT
>CAZTKV010000088.1:8689-10617 GCA_964614285.1 uncultured Chitinophaga sp.
ATTATTACAACGGTAATCGCTTACCTGGTTCTCGCAGTTTTGCTGATACCTTCTATTCTTACTGGTGGCCGGATTATCAGGAATGTTATTAAATACACAAAGGAGCACCAATCACTAAAAATAATTTTTGCACAGAATATTGAAATCGTAGAGGCTATTTCTGTTATGCCAAAAGTGATGTGGCAACTGGCATTAGTTTATCTCTTCCAATGGTATGCACTATTTTGCTACTGGCAAAACAGCTCCAAGAGTATTGCACTATCTGTATATAACACTACTCCCGAGAATAAAGCGATGTATGAAAAGGCGGTAAGCCTTGCCGGGCTGGTAAATGCCTGGTACAATGTGGTTACCTTTCTTACTGCTTTTGGCCTGGTATGGTTTGCAAAAAAATACAGTGCTAAATGGGTTCATTTTACATGCCTGGCACTGGCTGGTATTGGGTTTATAATTTTTCCGCATATTGAGAACAAAACATTTTTGTTTTTTGCCATCACCGGTTTTGGCATTGGATGGGCCAGTATGATGGGAATCCCGTACCTGATGGTAGTAAACCAAATTCCCAAAGAACGCTATGGTGTTTATATGGGTATTATCAATATGATGATCGTTATACCCATGTTTCTTCAAACTATAACTTTTGGCTATATCCTGAAGCATTTTTTGAACAACAACCCTGGAAATGCAATTCTGTTCGCTGGTGTATTGCTGCTGATTGCCGCACTCTTCACCACCCTGTTAAAAACGAAAAGACCGGCAGGGGATATAATATTACCGGCACCATCACCTGGGCATTAAACCGATATATAAATGAAACTCACTATTAGAATATTTTTCTTTGTGTTCAGCACTATCATTTTTTTTTCATGTAAAACAAAGAATAAGCCAGTACAGGCTGATGGGGACACTGAACGTAAATGGTGGAAAGAAGCAACCGTTTACCAGATTTATCCCCGTAGTTTCCAGGACAGTGATGGAGATGGGGTTGGTGATTTGAAAGGCATTATCTCAAGGTTAGATTATATTAAGAGCCTCGGCATTGACGCAGTTTGGTTAAACCCGATATATGAATCGCCTAATAAGGACAATGGCTACGACATAAGCGATTATCAAAACATCATGAAGCAGTTTGGCAATATGGATGATTTTGATAAACTGCTAAAAGGCTTTCATGATCGGGGTATAAAAGTGATGATGGATATGGTACTGAATCATTGCAGTGATCAGCATCAATGGTTTCGGGAGGCAAAGAAATCAAGGAGCAGTCCTTACTATAACTATTTTCATTGGTGGCCGGCAGAAAAAGGTGAACCGCCATATCGCTGGAGCATTTTTGACGAAAAGGCATATGGTTGGGAATTTAATAAGGCAACAAATTCATATTATTTGCACTATTTCGCCGATTTTCAGCCTGACCTGAATTGGGAGAATCCACAACTGCGCCAGGATATCTATAAAATGATGCGTTATTGGTGTGACAAAGGAGTAGATGGCTTTCGTATGGATGCACTGGCTTTTATTTCAAAAGATACTACCTGGCCTCCTTTGCCAAAAGAGTACAATGGTAACTGGGGCCTTTATTATGCCAGCGGCCCTTACCTTCATGATTATATCCAGGAAATGAACAGGGAAGTACTTAGCAAGTATAATCTTGCCACTGTCGCAGAGGCAATGGGTGATATCCCGAGAGTAAAAATATTTGTGGATGAGGATAGGAAGGAATTAAATATGGCTTACAATTTTGAAGCGATTGATTTTGGATACCTCCCCGGTGAATATAAAATGCCTGATCCAAATGGGTATGATTTTGTAAAATGGAAATCTATCTATGCTAAATGGGATAGTGCATTTGTTGACAAAGGATGGGGGACCATGTACCTGGCTAATCATGATCAGCCCCGTATGCTTACCCGTTGGGGAAATGATAC
>CAZTKV010000089.1:0-5027 GCA_964614285.1 uncultured Chitinophaga sp.
AAATCTGTCATCACCATTGCTTCAGGAACGGCAGTTTGCAGAATGGTATAACCACAGGTTGGTATATGACAGGACAATAAGCCGGCACCACTCCGCAGGCAGGCTTTGGCAGCCAGTACGGCAGCACCAATTTTTCCATAACTGCCCGCTACCAGTAAGGCATGGCCGTAATTGCCTTTGTGGGCAAACCGTTTACGGGGCTTGTGAATAGAGTGTATAATTGTATCATCTAATAGTTCAAACCGGCTGCTGATGCTATTATAGAATCCCTGATGAAGACCGATATCGAGCAGGTGTATTTCGCCAACAGCATCTTCATTTTCTGCAAAAAGAAAAGCTGGCTTGTAACATTGAAAACTCAGAGTAAAGTTGGCTTTGACAGATAAATTTCCCGTTGATGAACGATCGGTAAAAAGTCCGCTGGGAATATCAATTGAAACGACTTCACAACCAGAATGGTTGATATGCCGGACGAGTAATGCTGTTATTCCCTCGACGCCACGATTTAAACCTGATCCAAACAAGGCATCAATCACAATTTGCCCGGCTGGAAAAGAATGAAAATGCTCAGTTGATTGTATAAAGTGTATATCTGCATTTGGGAATTGATGAAGCCTTGCGAGGTTGATTTGAAAATCTTCTGTGCCTTTGTGACCAAATTCCAATATATAAACAGTAACTAAAAAGCCTTTTTCCATCAACATCCTGGCAATGGCGAGCCCGTCACCACCATTATTTCCTTTTCCACAGAAAATACCAAAGGAAGAAGCATCGGGATTTTTTTTCAGCAACCAGTCAGTACTTGCCATGGCTGCTCTTTCCATCAGGTCAATGGATGATATGGGCTCGTTCAGTATAGTAAACTGATCCCATAAGCGAATTTCTTCTGCTGAAAGAATTTTCATACCTCTATAAAGGTCAGCAAGTTTTTCCAGAAATAAGTTGATTTAGCTTCTGGATTTCTTATTGATTTTTTTGGAGGGAATTTTCTTACGTTCTGCAGTGGCAGGTTCACCTTTTTTTGTAGAGAGAGAATCTGATTCTTCCTCGTCTTTTACTCCTTTTTGTAAGTAGTCGCCAAAAATATCATAGCATAGATGTGCTGTGCCATAAATACTTCTTGTAAACCGGTTTCCCAAAATGATAATGGTGGCTTTCTCGTCTGTAAGCCGGGCAAATGCTGCATTGAATCCATGCCATTTACCAAAATGATATACTACTTTCTTGCCATTTGGTAAAAGCTGCAGGCGCCATCCGAGGCCATAATTATGAATGGAGGGTTTTTCAAAACTATAGGGTGCAAACGCAGAATCCAATAACGGTTTACTGAGCACCTGGTCAGTATATAGAGCCTGATCCCATTTCAGCAGATCCTGTGGTGTACTGTAGATATTTTTATCACCATAGGTTCCATCCAGGAAATCAAAATTCCAGTAATTGCCATTGTAGTTGAAGGAAGGAGTAGCCGTAAGTGTATCTTTCAATGTAAATACATAGGTGTTTTTCATTTGCAGCGGCACGAAGAACTTTTGCTGCATATATTCCGGGTAGGGTTTACCGGTTATTTTTTCAATGATCATGGCCAGCAATATGTAATTAGTATTACAATAACTGAATCGTTTGCCGGGCTGAAAATTAATGTTTGGTTTATCTTTTATAAGGATGGAAAGCACATCGGCATTGGTAGCATATTGTTTTTTATCCCAGCTGGTTTTATCCATAAAATGCACATAATTCGGTAATCCGCTACGATGATTCAGTAACATCTTTACCGTTATGCCTGGATAAGGAAGAGAAGGAAAAAATTTTGTGATAGTATCATTCAGTGAAAGCCGGGCTTCCTGTATCAATCTTAGGATAGCAATGCCTGTAAATGTCTTGGTTGTTGAAGCAATATGCAGAGGAGTATTTTCTGTTAATGTATCTTTTTTGCGAAGATCAACTTTGCCTGTATACTTCTCATATATAACAGAACCATTTTTTGCAATAAGGATTCCGCCATTAAAATTGCTGTTCCTGAGCAATGTGGTGTCGAAAAATGCAGTTAGTTTCCGGTAGTATTCTCTGAATTCCTGCTGATCAATTTTTTCCGGTGTAACCGGGTAGTATTGTAATGAATCCTCTTCCGGTTTTTTATCACGGGAAGAAGTATTGCAACAATATCCCAGAAAGGCAAACAATAAAAGGGAATAAAACGTCTTCAAAAGGTCATCATTGGTTTGGTTACAAAAATAGAAGCCCTGTATAGCGGGCAAACTAATAGTTTTCCCCAGCGGCACTACAAATGTTAATAGAAAACAACTGTTAGTGTTAATATTTTTTGATCAGATTATTCTCCGGGGTAAAAAGGGCAGATTAGTACGTAGTATATTTGCTGTATGACAAAAGCAGGCAATACCACCAGTTACCCAAAAGAAAAAATCAGGATACTTTTCCTTGAAAATATAAGTGACGCAGCAGTTAAAAATTTTCGTCATCATGGCTATGTAAAAGTTGATAAAATATCAAAGGCGATGACGGAAGAACAATTAATTGATGAGATAAAAGATGTTCATATCCTGGGTATCCGTTCAAAAACCCAGATAACAAAAAAGATACTGGAAGCAGCAAAGAAATTACAGGCTATAGGTTGTTTTTGTATTGGTGTAAACCAGGTTGACCTGAAGGAAGCTACCAAAAATGGTGTCGTGGTTTTTAATGCACCTTATTCCAATACAAGATCGGTTGCTGAACTGGTAATAGGTGCAGCGATCATGCTTATCAGAAGAATACCTGATAAAAATAAAGCGGCGCATGAAGGAATATGGATGAAAGATGCCAAAGGCAGCTATGAATTGCGGGGAAAGACCCTTGGAATAATCGGTTATGGAAATATCGGCAGCCAGGTAAGTGTGCTCGCAGAAGCCCTGGGTATGAAAGTCCTTTTTTATGATGTGGAAACAAAGTTGCCGCTGGGTAATGCAGAAGATGCCAAGTCCTTAAAGGAATTATTAAGCAGGGCCGATGTAGTTACATTGCATGTCCCGGAGACAGCGCAAACAAAAAACCTGATCAGTAAAACCAATCTGAAGCATTTTAAAAAAGGGGCTATCCTCATCAACTATGCAAGGGGAGAGGTAGTTGATCTCGAAGCGCTGCGGAAAGAAATACTGGAAGGAAATATCAGTGGTGCTGCTGTGGACGTATATCCATGGGAGCCAGAAAAAAACGGGGACCATTTTCAAACACCATTGCAGGACCTGCCCAATGTAATACTTACCCCGCATATTGGTGGCAGTACGGAAGAAGCACAGCAAAATATTGGTGAGGATGTAAGTATCAAGCTGTATAATTACCTGGAAAAAGGTATCACATTTGGTTCACATACTGTGCCTGCGCTGGCCTTACCGCCGCAGGAGGGGAGTCATCGAATTTTGCACATACATAATAATGTGCCCGGGGTTCTTTCCGCTATCAATACCCAACTTTCCAAACATAATATCAATATTGTCGGGCAGTACCTTAAAACGAATGATGAGATAGGGTATGTGGTACTGGATGTGGATAAGAAACTATCTTCCCAGGCCCTGCATTTATTAAAGGAGGTCAAAGCGACGATAAAGGTCAGAATGCTTTATTGAACTTGCATAAAGTAGTTTTTTGTAAGGGCTGAGAAGCTCTTTTTTTTGTCAGAAAAATTAATTCCTAAATTTTCAATAATTATTGAAAATAATGTAAATTTGTGTTGTAATACATAAAACACAAATTATGAAAGTCGTTATCGTTGGAGCAGGATTCGGTGGATTAAGATTAGCCCGCAAACTGAACAACAAAGCCGGGTTTGAAGTAGTACTGGTAGACAGGTTCAATTATCATCAGTTTCAGCCGCTTTTTTACCAGGTGGCTACGGCCGGGCTTGATGCAAGTAATATTTCATTCCCGCTCAGGAAAGTGTTTCAGAAAAGTAAAAACGTACGTATAAGGCTGGCTGAATTGAAAGAAGTGATCCCTGCGGAAAATAAAATTATAACTACCATTGAGGATATCAGCTATGATGTGCTGGTATTAGCTACCGGCGCTGATACTAATTTTTTTGGTAATACTCAACTTGCCAATCATGCTTTCCCGATGAAGTCAACGGTAGAAGCTTTGCAGATCAGGCACCGGCTTCTGCATCTTTTTGAAGAGGCTCATACCATTACAGATGAACAATCTTTGCAAAGAGCAATGAATATAGTGGTAGTGGGGGGCGGGCCAACAGGAGTAGAGGTCTCCGGCGCATTGGCAGAAATGAAAAAATATGTTTTGCCAAAGGATTATCCTGAACTGGATTTTTCAAAAATGAATATTTACTTATTGGAAGGCGCCGGAAAGACATTGGCTGCAATGAGTGAGAAATCTTCAGTAAAATCTCAAAAATACCTGGAGAAATTGGGTGTGCAAGTGATTACAGGAGCTCTCGTAAAAAATTATGATGGTAAAGATGTGGAACTGCAGGATGGTAAGCTGATTCCTTCTGCCACTGTAATATGGGCAGCAGGTATTAAAGGAAATATTCCCGGTGGCATTGATAATTCTTTGATTGCAAGAGGGAACAGGATAAAAATTGACCGGTATTGTAAAGTGCCTGGTCATGATAATATTTATGCCTTAGGTGATCTGGCTTACCTGGAAACCGATAGCTATCCGGCTGGTCATCCGCAGGTAGCGCCGGTGGCCATTCAACAGGCAGATATGCTGGCGACTAATCTTATAATGATGGAAAGGAAATCAAACCGGTCCAGGTTGTATGAATTTACCTACCATGATAAAGGATCAATGGCTACAGTCGGCAGAAACCTGGCTGTAGTGGATATGCCGAGGCCAAGGCTTCATTTTGGTGGTTTTTTTGCCTGGCTGATCTGGATGGGACTTCACTTGATGCTTATACTGGGAGTAAAGAACAGGTTCTTTGTTTTCATGAACTGGTTATACAATTATGTTACGTATGATCAGAACCTGCGATTAATATTCAGAGAGTTTGACCGGGAGGGGCCTTACACAAAAAA
>CAZTKV010000089.1:5127-6667 GCA_964614285.1 uncultured Chitinophaga sp.
TGATAAGTTATGAAGTATCGTAAGAGAAAATGCTTTAATGGCTGGTTTTTCCACCGGGGAGGAGATATAATCAAAACAAATGTCCATCAGATCACCACGAAACCGCTCAGGAACGGTTATATCTTGTAAAAGCCGTACGGTGTTACGTTTAACGGCATCATGAAGCTTTGGTTTTTTCAGGTTCATCAATAGTTTGCCAAAATGTGGTTTGATCAACTCTGGATGCCTCTGAACAGCATAGCTGAGTGGCCAGGAAGCTCTTTGTGTCACACACCAATCATCATCATAAAGAAATAAATCGAAGAGAGTATTGAATCGTTCCTGGTTGTTGCCAATCCATTGTACAATTTTAGTACAGTTCGTCTTGGAGTGCTGTGCAAGGATCGTATCTCTCAGGTTCATAATTTAGCGGGGTACAAATCTGCTGCCGGTCAGTACCCATTCACCTTTGGTTAGTTCATCACTTTTTACTTTCACAATGTGACTCACAATTTTTGCACCCCGGGATGTATTTGGTACTTTAATGGTCTTTATACTGCCGGGTTCAATATTATATAGTGTATGATAATCTGTCCGGTATTCTTTATCATCTGCCAGTAAAATACTGACCTCAACCATTATTTTTTGAAAGCTGGTTTTTTTCAACGTATTCTCAATCTTTACAGCTGCGCCGATAAATCCATCGGTATTTGAAGTACTCTCCGGGATCACAGCACTGGATAACAGGTATTGATCGATATTGGCAAGAATCTTATTTGGCTCTGTTGCTGATTTACTGCTGTCGGGGAGTGTTGCCATAGTTGCATCCGTACCGGTAACTGGAGGTGATGCAATTGTATTTAAATTATCAACTTCTTTTTTTTCTGTTGGCATATCATCGCTATCAGCTTTTGTGGCTGTGCCGTTACATGCAACCAAAAATGTGGCAAATGAGAATATCAGCAAGGATTTTAGAATTTGCATATTGGGTGATTTGTATGCAAGCTACTCAGACCTTGAGTTATCGCCAATACCCGCTTTCACTAGATATTGAAGATATTTTTCCTATAATGTTTATTATGTTAAGTAAAATATGAATAAGAAAGGCCACATCGTTGTGGCCTTTCCTTCGAATTACTTATTTGATGCTATCATATCTCTCATTCCACTTCTTTTCTTCTGCAGCCCACTTAGCCTGGTCAGCAGGTTTCCCTTTGGCCATTGCTTTTTTAAAAGCATAAATATCGGCAAGATAGCTTGCTGCTTTTTTGTATTGTTGCTTGTCTCTTGTATGCATGTCTGCTTTTGTTGCAAAGATCGCTGCAGCTGCTTCATAAGGTTCCCGGGCTCCTTCCAGCGTTTCTCCATACTCTTTATCCAGCGCATCTCTTTTAGCAATATCTTCTTTGGAAGCCATTGCGCCGGGTTTTGTTCTTGCCTTCATATCTTTTGCATGAGCTTCTCTTGCGCCATTTACTTTTGAGGCTTTGTTAATAAAGTGGTCGCCAATGTACAGGAATGGAATTTCAGATCCTGGTTTTGCTTTGGCGGATTTATTGAA
>CAZTKV010000089.1:6767-10587 GCA_964614285.1 uncultured Chitinophaga sp.
TTTCTGGCGATCAAAAGATCAGAGAATTCAATGGCCTTTTTTAATTTAGCAAGACCGGTTTGCCATTTCTTATTGCTATAATCAGTATATCCTGCAGTATAAAAACTTGAGTAAAGATTAATAGGACCATTCTGGTATATAGGATCGGACATTAATGCGAGGGACGGTTCCATTTCTTTATACTTGGTAAAAGCGGCTTCTGCTTCATTTGTAAGCTGCTCTGCTGCAGGAGTATTTTTTTTATCCTCAGCCATTGCCAGACCAGCATATATTGCAGTCTTTAAAATATATGCTTCCGCTTTGCCTGCAAATTTGGCGTTAGTAATAGCTTTATCAAAATCCGTTTTAGCTTTTTCAAGCTGGTTCAGCATCAGTGATGCTTTAATATTGTCTATGTTCTGCGCCTTCGCAATAAAGACTGACAAGCTGATCGTTAAGAGGAATAAGATCCTTTTCATGTTTATTAGATTGTTTAATTAATTTTTTAGTCAACACTACCTTCCGAAGATGAAGTTTCATCTGAAGCGGTTGCGTCATTATCCCCCTCTTTTCCTTCTGTACTTGCATCACCATTACCATTTTGTGCTGCCTGGTCATTCAGGTTGGTAATAGCAGCAATTTCATCACCTTCATCCAGCTTTATCAGTTTCACTCCCTGTGTGGCCCTGCCCTGTTCACTGATACCGCTTACCGGCATCCGGATGGTAACGCCACTTTTACAGGTTATCATCATATCTTCTCTTTCGGCTACATCCAATATACCAACGAGAGGCCCTGTTTTATCTGTTACATTGATTGTTTTTACACCCTTGCCTCCCCTGTTTGTAAAACGATATTCATCCACCGGTGTTCTTTTGCCAAATCCTTTCTCACTTACCACCAGCACCGTTTTTGATGCATCCGTTTCGGGATTTACACAAATCATACCAACCACCTCATCATGCTCATCATCCACTTCAATACCGGCTACACCAATGGCACCCCGCCCGGTAGCTCTTACCTTTTCTTCTGAGAAACGGATAGCCCGGCCACTTTTCACGGCCATCATTATTTCAGATTTGCCATCTGTGAGTTTTGCTTCCAGCAACTCATCCCCTTCTACGATAGTAATAGCATTTACACCGGTTTGTCTCGGGCGGCTGAAATCCTCCAATTCCGTTTTCTTAATTATACCTTTTTTAGTACACAAAACGATATTGTGTGACTTTACAAAATCTGTATCTTTTAAATCTTTTACATCGATTATGGTTCTGACCTTATCATCCGGCGGCAATTGCATCAGGTTTTGAATGGCACGGCCCTTCCCTGTTTTCTCCCCTTCCGGGATTTCATATACATTCAACCAGTATACTCTTCCCTTTTCGGTAAAGAAAAGCATGGTGTGATGTGTAGATGCCACAAAAAGATGTTCAATATAATCTTCATCTCTTGTTTTTCCTCCCATTACACCCCGTCCGCCTCTTCTCTGTGCCCGGTATTCATCGGCCGGTGTCCGTTTGATATATCCAAGGTGAGAAATGGTGATAACAACATCTTCCTCCTTAATAAGGTCTTTGATTTTTACTTCATCATCCAGGTAGGTGATTTCTGTCTGTCTTTCGTCACCGAATTTTTCTTTTATTTCCAGCAATTCATTTTTAATAATCTCAAACCTCATTCCTTCGTTGGCCAGTATTTCATTCAGGTGAGCGATCAATTTCATAAGTTCTTCAAACTCTTCTTTGATCTTATCTCTTTCCATACCGGTCAACCGTTGCAAACGGAGTTCCAGTATCGCTTTGGCCTGTATCTCATCCAGACCCCAACCGGCATTGACCAGGTTATCTTTGGCAATATCAGGGGTAGCAGAAGAACGGATCAGGGCAATCACTTCATCAAGATGATCCAATGCAATAAGATATCCTTTTAAGATATGTGCTCTTTTCTCGGCTTCCTGTAGTTCAAACTTTGTTCTTCTTACCACTACCTCATGCCTGAATTCTACAAACTCAGTGATTAATTCTTTCAGGTTAAGTGTCTTCGGCCTTCCTTTTACGATTGCCACATTGTTGATACCGTAAGAAGTTTGAAGGTCGGTTAGCTTATATAGCTGATTGACGATAACATTAGCGATAGCATCCCTTTTCAGGTCAATCACCACCCGGGTACCTTCTTTATTATTCGACTCGTTGTTTACATGTGCAATTCCTTCGATGACCTTCTCATTCACCAGTTCCCCGATACGGTTTGTCAAGGCATCACGGTTTACCTGGTAAGGAACCTCTGTAATAATGATCTGTTCACGGCCACTTGGTTTTGCTTCAATACTTAATTTACCTCTTACCACTACCCTGCCCCTTCCAAAGTGCATAGCAGCTTTCACGCCTTCCATTCCATAAATAATACCTCCTGTTGGAAAATCAGGAGCTTTTACATGCTGCATTAATTCATCAATCGTTATTTCACGGTTATCGATAAATGCAACACAACCATCAATCACTTCAGAAAGATTATGAGGCATCATATTGGTGGCCATGCCTACGGCAATTCCACTCGATCCATTCACTAATAATTGCGGAACCCTGGTCGGCAGAACAGTGGGTTCTTTCTCAGAATCATCAAAGTTTAATTGGAAATCAACAGTATCTTTTTCAATATCATCAAGCATATGCTCTGCCAGACGCTCCAGCCTTGCTTCTGTATAGCGCATCGCTGCCGGGCCATCTCCATCCTGGTTACCAAAATTTCCCTGCCCATCCACCATAGTGTAGCGCATACTCCATTCCTGTGCCATACGCACCATAGCGTCGTATACAGAAGTATCTCCGTGCGGATGATATTTACCCAACACTTCCCCCACCAAACGGGCAGATTTTTTATAGGGCTTGTTGTAGTGAAGACCCAGTTGGTTCATTGCAAATAAAATGCGTCGGTGAACCGGCTTTAGTCCATCTCTTACATCAGGCAGGGCACGGCCCACTATTACCGACATTGAATAGTCAATATAGGCAGTCTTCATCTGCTCTTCAATATTAACTGGTATGATCCGGTTGCTGTCGTTCGTTTCCAGGGGCTCTAAGTTCTCTTCCATTTGTGTGATTTTCCTTCTTCTGTTAAGTTGATTTTTGCGTCCTTTTTAAGCCTGATTCCGGCATTTTTTCAGGGTTTGCAAATCTACTTTTTTCACCTTTGAAAACCTGATAAAAGGAGGTGTTTTTTATGCTATTTTATCCACTCTTGTGGATTAGTTAACAGATTGAAAAACAGGCTGGTTTTATGGGTTTTTAGTCCTAATTTTCAGGTTTTCTAACTGGATTAAGAATGAAGACGATCTTATTATTTGGTGCTGGTAAATCTGCTACTGTATTAATTGATTATCTATTGGAGAATGCAATAGCTGAGAACTGGAGTATCATTGTGGTTGATGCTGATATTAAACTGGCTCAATCAAAAATTGGCGGTTCTGGAAATGCAAAGGCAGTCTCCTTTGATATCAATAACAACGGGGAGACGACAAAGTATATTCGTTCAGCAGATATTGTTATCTCTTTACTTCCTCCCCATCTTCATATAGAAGTAGCAAAAGAATGTGTGAGGCAGCATAAGAATTTATTAACCGCCTCTTATGTAGACGAAGAAATAAAAAAATTACAGCCGGAGATTGATAAGCAGAAGCTCCTCTTTCTTTGTGAAATGGGACTAGATCCCGGGATCGACCATATGAGTGCCATGCAACTTATTGATGAAATACATGCAAATGGCGGTACCATTATTTCTTTCAGATCACATTGCGGAGGATTGGTAGCACCGGAAAGCGATGATAATCCCTGGCATTATAAAA
>CAZTKV010000090.1:0-9390 GCA_964614285.1 uncultured Chitinophaga sp.
AATACAAAGAGGTTCTATAGCTCTTGCGGCTTCTACCCTGCCCATATCTTCTGTTTCCCAGCCAAAAGATGTAAGGATACTTGTAACAGTTTTCTTCGCCTCTTCATCATTGCCGCATATAAACATGGTTGGTACACCATCCGGGAATTTAGGTTTGTACATGTAAGCATTACCAACACTGTTAAATGCTTTTACCACCCTGGCATCAGGAATTAAAGCCTGGATTCTTTCCATCAATGAATCTTCAAGGGTGGTAAAGAATTTCAGTACACCATTATCCGGGGGAACAGCCGCAATAGGATTGGTGGGATCAATTACTGTTTTTTCAAAAAAATGCTCCTTGCCAGCCAGTGATATTGCATCTTCAACTGCTAAGCCACTTACTGCCAGCACAATTATATCTCCGAATTGAGCTGTTTCCTGGAATGATCCTAGCAATCCATCCTTATTTTCCTTTTGCCATTTTATTACTTCCTCTTTTGAAATATTACGGGTACCCAGCATTACTTTGTAGCCTTCCTTTAAAAAAGCAGTGGCCAATACCTGTCCAACCTGCCCGGAGCCAATGATGCCAACTTTCATAGAAATATTTTTTAAATGATTAGTTTTACAAAGTTGAGAAAAATTTGTTCATGGCTAATCCTAATTTGAATTCAGATAAAAATGACCTGACCGCAGCAGATGCGGTATTTGAGAATTCTATCCGTCCGGCGCAGATAGATGATTTTTCGGGCCAGGACCAGATCATTGAGAATCTTCGCATTTTTATCAAAGCTGCCAGGATCCGTGGCGAAGCGCTGGATCATGTATTATTTCATGGTCCCCCCGGATTAGGGAAAACAACATTATCCAGGATAGTAGCGAATGAACTGGGAGTGAATATTAAGGAAACATCAGGGCCAGTGATAGAAAAACCGGGAGACCTTGCCGGACTCCTTACCAGCCTGGAAACAAATGATGTTTTGTTTATAGATGAAATACACCGGTTGAGCACTGTGGTGGAAGAATATTTATATGCAGCTATGGAAGACTACCGGATTGATATAATGATTGACAGTGGCCCCAATGCCAGAAGTATACAGATCAATTTGAATCCTTTTACCTTGATTGGCGCTACGACCAGAAGCGGTTTATTGACTGCACCACTCTTGTCAAGATTTGCTATTAAATCAAGGTTGGAATATTATACATCGATTGTATTAAATAAAATAATTCTGCGGTCGGCTGGAATATTAGGAACAAAAATTTCTAAGGAAGCAGTTGAAGAAATTGGCAGAAGAAGCCGGGGTACGCCAAGAATCGCAAATGGGTTGTTGAGAAGGGTAAGAGATTTTGCGCAGGTGTTAAATGATGGTAAGATAGATTTTGGGATTACGCAGCATGCATTAAAAGCGTTGAATGTAGATGAACATGGGTTGGATGATATGGATAACCGGATTCTCTCTACTATCATTGATAAATTCAAAGGAGGCCCGGTGGGCATTACAACTATAGCAACTGCGGTAGGTGAAGAAGCCGGTACAATAGAAGAAGTATATGAACCATTCCTTATACAGGAAGGCTTTTTACAACGAACACCAAGAGGAAGAGAGGTTACGGAAAAGGCATATGAACACCTTGGTAAAAAAAGGCCTGGAACTACAGGAACATTATTTACCTGAAACAAAAAAAGCTACTTGTAAACAGGTAGCTTGTATTTTTTCTTCCCTTTAGGGATTGGGTGTATTATTGCACCACCAATCTGAATCCATTTCCGTGGATATTCACTATTTCAATCTTTTCATCATCTTTCAGGTACTTCCGTAGTTTGGCAATATACACATCCATACTACGGCCATTGAAGTAAGTATCACTGCCCCATATTTTTTTCAGAGCTGCTTCTCTTGGCAGCAGATCATTCAGGTGTTCAGCCAGCATTTTAAGCAACTCATTTTCTTTGGGCGATAATGTTTGTGTTACGCCGCTATGCGTCAATTGGCGCAGTTTTGGGTTGAAATGATAACTGGCCAGGTCAAACTCTTTGTTTTCGCTTTCCTTGTTCTGCTCTTCATTCCTTTTCAGGATTGCTTTTATTTTTAGGAGCAGCACTTCACTGTCGAAGGGCTTGGTGATATAATCGTCGGCACCGAGTTTATAGCCCTGTATTACATCTTCCTTCATAGTTTTAGCACTCAGGAAAAAGAGAGGTATATCAGGGTCTACATCCCTTATTTCTTCTGCGAGGGTAAATCCGTCCATATTAGGCATCATTACATCCAGCAGGCAGAGTTCAAATTTTTCCCGTTGAAAAGCAGCCAGGCCAAGACGGCCATCTCTTTCCAGGGTTACATCGTAATCATTCAGTTCAAGATAATTCTTCAGTACACTTCCGAGATTGGGATCATCTTCGCACAACAAAATTTTAGGTTTCTTAGCTTCCATTGTCTGGTGGTTTTATATTGGTGACAAATAAAGTTAAAGCATTTCGGGGGTTCAAGTATCGGGGCTGAATATTTTGTTAAAACACCGTTGTTTCGAACCCTTTGCTTTCTACTTTTGCTTTATATAATAAAAAACTGTGCCATGCATTTAACGCCTGATAATCGTCTGAAGAAACTGATCGTAATAGGTGACCGGCTATTGATAAAACCCAGTCGCCCGGATGAGAAAACTGCAAGCGGGTTGTATTTACCACCGGGTGTGCAGGAAAAAGAAAAAGTGCAGCAAGGATATGTGATAAAAACAGGCCCCGGTTATGCTATACCGATGCCGGTGGAAGACGAGGCCTGGAAAGGGGAGGATGAAAAAGTGAAATATGTGCCATTGCAGGCTAAGGAAGGTGACCTCGCCATTTTCCTGCTCAGCGGCGCTACAGAAGTGATGTATGAGGGTGAGAAATATTTTATCGTGCCGCAGAGTGCTATTTTGATGCTGGAAAGAGAAGAAGATTTGTAGGCAGCTATTTACTTTTCCACTAACTTTCATTCAAATTTTTCTATGGCAGATAATGCAAAATTTCTCGAGGTAGTTAAGACAGGATATACTTTCAAAGGTGAATCTTTCAAGATAGGCTGTGCTATGCTCGATGGCAGCGTGGTGGCGGGTGCAGATGTATTGCTGCCTTTCAAAACACTGAACCGGCATGGATTGATTGCCGGCGCTACCGGTACCGGTAAAACAAAAACACTGCAGGTATTGGCAGAGGGCTTAAGCGATGCAAGCATACCTGTATTACTAATGGATATTAAAGGAGATCTGAGTGGTATTGCTGCTGCAGGTAACCTGAACGATAAAATAGTTGACCGCTGTCAGAAACTGAATATAGAATATAAGCCTGCAGCTTATCCTGTTGACCTGCTGACACTAAGTGAACAAAAAGGAGCAAGACTCAGGGCCACAGTGAGTGAGTTTGGGCCTGTGCTGCTTTCAAAAATATTGGGACTGAATGATACGCAGGGTGGTTTTGTGGCAATGATCTTTAAATACTGTGATGATAATAAGCTGCCATTACTTGATCTGAAAGATTTTACTAAGGTATTGCAGTTTGTAAGTGATGAAGGGAAAGCAGAGTTAGAGAAAACCTACGGTAAAATTTCTACAACATCTACAGGCACCATATTAAGAAAGGTAATTGAGCTGCAGCAACAGGGGGCCGATGTTTTCTTCGGTGAAAAAAGTTTTGAAGTGGACGACCTGATGCGTATCAGTGATGATGGTCGTGGTATCATATCTATAGTCAGGGTAACAGACCTGCAGGACAGGCCGAAACTGTTTTCCACCTTTATGTTACAACTGCTGGCAGAATTATATGCCACTTGCCCGGAAGAGGGTGATATGGATAAACCGAAACTGGTAATGTTTATTGATGAAGCACATCTTATTTTCCAGGAAGCGAATGAGGCATTGCTGCAACAGATTGAAACTATTATCAAACTCATCCGGTCAAAAGGAATAGGTATTTATTTCTGCACACAAAACCCGATGGATATTCCGGCATCTGTACTGGCACAGTTGGGATTGAAAGTGCAACATGCTTTAAGAGCTTTTACAGCGGCTGACAGAAAAGTGATCAAGCAAACTTCGGAGAACTACCCCGAAACAGATTTTTATAAAACGGAAGATCTGATAACACAATTAGGTACGGGTGAAGCCCTGGTAACTATATTGAATGAAAAAGGTATTCCTACACCATTGGTACATTGTATGATTCGGCCACCACAAAGCCGGATGGATATTTTGTCTGAAATGGAAATAGATTCATTAGTCGGCAAATCAAAAATTGCAGCAAAATATAACCAGGTTATTGATAGTAAAAGTGCTTACGAAATCCTGACAGAGAAGTTAGAGGATGCTGCAAAGAAGGAAGAACAGGAAGCAGAAGAAAAGACGACAAGGAAAACAACCACTAAAAAGGAAAAGACCATTTTCGATGATCCTACTGTAAGAAGCATGACCCGGACTGCCGGTAATACAATTGTAAGAACCTTACTTGGTGTACTTGGTTTGGGAGGGCGAAGCAGAAGAAGGAAAAGTTTATTTTAGTTTAACCCACCCGGTACTATCGACATCAATTTTATTTTCAGCCTGTAAGAATTCTAATACCTTCCAGGCTTTTTCTTTTTTGATGCCATTTAATTTTTGCAGCAAGTCTTTGGTATGTAATGATTCGTATTTCACCATATTGATAATACGGTGATGCAGTGTTTCAAATTCTTCCTTGCTTAAAGCGGCAGCTTTTTGTCTCAGGCAATTATCACAAATGCCACAGGCCCTGATATGTTCATCTCCAAAATAGGAACCGATGATACGGCTACGGCATGTTGCTTCTTCGTTTACATAGTTTACCATCTGCTTCACCCGGCGCTGAAACTGGTCTTTTCTTTTGTTGTAGGCCTGCATGTTGATAGTGATATCTTCAGCCTTTATCCTGTTTCTCAAGAGGTATAATTGCGGGGTATCTTTCTGTGGCTGGTATTCTATTATACCAAAACGATTCAGTTCTGTCAGTTGTTTTTTTACTTTCTCAGGATCTTCTTTCATCAGTCCGGCAATTACTTTCTCAGAAATATTTACTGGCTGATCAAAAATACCTTCATAAGCTCTTAGCAGGGTTTTGATACAAGGTTCCAGTTGAGGGTTACTTTTCTCAAACTCATACAGCGAACCTTTATTTACTGTAAACATTGCAGACGAAGGGAGAAATACCTGTTCATTAAATGATAACCAACTTTCCTGTTCTAATGCTTTTAAAGAATACAGAGTGGTATGACTGTTCAGGTTAAATTTTTTCAGGAAATCGGAAATATCAAAATCATAATACTGGCCTTCGCCGGAGCCGGTTGGTATTTGCAGGTAATTGGCTACAGACTGGTATACACCCCGTATATCTTCCTGTGATGGAAAACGCAGTGATGCCATTTCCTTCAGTTCCTGCAAGTCTCTTTCATCATACAGCAGAACAGCGTAAGATGTTTTGCCATCTCTCCCGGCACGGCCAGCCTCCTGGTAATATTTTTCCAGGCAATCCGGCACATCAGCATGAACAACAGTTCTAACATCAGGTTTGTCAATCCCCATCCCAAATGCATTGGTACAGACGATCACCCTTATTTTATTATTGATCCATGCTTCTTGTCTTTTGTTTCTTTCTTCCTGGACTAACCCGGCATGATAGAAATCAGATGAGATTTGCTGCAATTGCAATAGCTCACTTATTTCTTTAGTTCTTTTCCTGCTTTTGCAATAGATAATGCTGCTGCCGGGAACTTTTTGTATGATCTCAATGATCTTATTAATTTTTGAATCAACCTTAAAAGTGCTGTATGAAAGATTTGCTCTCTCAAATGACTGGCGAAAAATACAGGGATTACTGAATGCAAGTTTGTCGCAAATATCATTTTGTACATCAGGAGTGGCAGAGGCAGTTAACGCAAGAACAGGAACACCGGGTAATTCTTCCCGCAGTGATGCAATGCGCAAATATGGCGGCCGGAAATCATAACCCCATTGGGAGATACAATGGGCTTCATCCACTGCTATTAAAGTAATATTAAGCCCCGGAAGATATTCTTTGAATAAACTTGTTTCTAATCTTTCTGGCGAAACGTACAGGAATTTACAATTGCTTTCAGCGGCTATTTTAAAAACGTTAATCACTTCCTTCCTGCTCATCCCGGAGTATATAGCAAAAGCAGTGATACTTTTTTTCCTGAGATTTTCAACCTGGTCTTTCATTAGTGCGATCAAAGGTGAAATAACAAGACATAATCCATCTTTCGCCATGCCAGGAACCTGGTAGCATATTGATTTGCCACCACCGGTAGGCATAAGGGCCAGCGTATCCTTGCCTTCCAGAACAGATTTGATAATTTCTTCCTGCAATGGACGGAATGCATCGAAACCCCAGTATTGTCTTAATATGTGATAAATATCCCGCATAGTTCAACATGCCATCCGGTAGTTGTGAATTTACACTACTTTTTTCACGAAGAGACGAACTGAATTGATGGCTAAAACCACATCACTCATGCCCATTACCAATGCTCCAAAAGTTGGGGTAAGAAAACCAAAGGCTGCAACAGGAATGGCAACAATATTATAAGCAAAGGCCCAGAAGAGATTTTGTTTGATAGTTAGGTAGGTATGTTTTCCTAAACCTAAAGCAGTAGGCAGATTTTTCAATCCATGATTCATTAATATTACCTGGGCACTTTGTACAGCGATCTGGGAAGCTTCGTTCATCGAAATGCCGATCGTGGCCTTAGCAAGTGCCGGAGCATCATTGATGCCATCGCCAACCATCGCAGTAGGTATTTTTTCACTCAGGTCAGCAATTTTTTTAAGTTTTTGTTCAGGCGATTGTTCGGCGATAACTGTATCAATGCCTAGCTGAACCGCCAGTTGGTTACATTTGGTCAGCCGGTCGCCGCTGAGAAGGATCGTTTTAATATGTTTGCTATGGAGATAATCAATAACAGGTTTTGCTTCGGGTCTTATTTCATCTTTTACATCGATCCATCCTAACAGTTGCCCGTTTTTAAGTATGTACACATTATGTGAATCGTCTTTTATCAGGCCTTCTGCGGCTTTGTAAGAACCGGCTGTATAACCATTACCTTCTTTATCTTCCGATTGCATTCCCAGGCCTTTGACCTCTTCAATCTTTTTCCACTGAATCTGATCCTTTGTTTTCCATGTATCGGTGATACATTTTGCAATAGGGTGATTAGAATACTTTTCTAAAGAGAACACAATTCTTTTGAATTCTTCCTCGCCGATTGTACTATTTGTGATCTGCCAGTTGCCGATGGCGAACTTTCCGGTGGTAAGGGTACCAGTTTTATCAAATACCACCTGCTTAATATCTTTAAATGTCTCCAGGCTGGTGGCATTGCGAAACAAAATACCGGTTTTGGCTGCCCGGCCCAGCCCAACAGCGATAGCAGCTGGTGTGGCCAATCCCATTGCACAAGGACAGGCGATTACCAGTACAGCAATACTCCGCATTAATGCAGGGGTAAAATCTTGTAATACAATCCAACTTACAATCAATGTGGCAATCGAAATGCCAAGCACAATTGGAATAAACAACGCACTGATTTTATCTGCCAATAACTGAACAGGTGGTTTTTCTCCCTGTGCCTGCTTCACCATATTCAATATCCCGGATAATACAGTATCATCTCCCACCGCTGTTACCTGTGCTTTTACTGTTCCATCAGTTATCAGGCTACCTCCAATCAGTTTGTCTTTGGCTAATTTATGAACCGGTAAACTTTCACCGGTAATAATTGCTTCATTCACATGTACATCACCCCATAATATCTTACAGTCGATGGGTACTTGTTCGCCGCTTTTTATCAAAATCAGGTCTCCCACTCTCAGGGTTGTATTTTCAACAGGAAATATCTGTTCTTTATGCTCATCATCAAAAGCGATCATATTGGCCATTACCTTTTGTGATTTTGCCAGTTTATTTAATTCTCTTTGTGTGGAAGCGATGGAAGTTTCTTCTAAATAGTTTCCCAGGAAAACAAGTGTGATAATAGTGGCAGCCGTTTCATAAAACATATACTGTTCTGCCTGTCCTGTTAACGAGCCATACAAGCTGTATATAAATGCTGCTGTAGCTCCTACGGCTATCAGAACATTCATATTCGGCATACGGTTACGGATGCTTTTCCAGGCACTTTTACCAAAGAAACTCATCCCAACCAGGTAAACAGGAATAGTAAGTGCCAGTTGCACCCAATGATTCATCAGCCAGTGAATATGCAGGCCTGGAATCATGTGGAGCATCAAAACTGCCGTGAAAGGAAAACAGAACCAAAAACGCTGGAGATGAGTAGAAAGGAAAGGTTTTTTTTCTTTTGTATTCGTCTGTAGATGATTGGCCACTTTGTATCCAAGACCATTGATACCCAAGGCCAGTTTATCCTCTGCTATCTCACCGCTGGTATCAAAACTGACGTAACCGGTTGCAAAATTCACTTTAATATTCTTCGCTCCTTTTTTTTCCAGGTACTTGTGAATATTGAGTGCACAGGTGGTACAATCCATGCCATCTACCTTCCATTGTACATTTTCCATACTGCAAATTTACCAAAAGGCTAAAAGCGAATTTTCCGACAAGGGGAATATGTTTACAACATCGTTGCTATATCGTACTAAATTTGCCCTATGGAATGGCAGTTTGCACTGGACGGTATCAATGAAATTGCAACGATGTTTTGGAAAGCAGCCGGAAGTACCACTGTTTTCGCTTTTCACGGTCAGATGGGAGCGGGAAAAACGACTTTTATTCATGCTTTGTGTGATGTAAAAGGAGTGAAGGATATAGTGGGAAGCCCTACATTTTCTATCATCAATGAGTATGCATATGATTGTGAGGGTACTAAAAAACCGCTCTTTCATATGGATCTTTACCGCCTGAAAGATGAGGAAGAAGCCCAAAGGGCCGGCGTGGAAGATGCACTTTACAGCGGTTATATCTGCCTGGTGGAATGGCCGGAAAAAGCACCGGGCATATTCCCTGATAATACCCTTCATGTATATATCGAACTCGTTGATAGTAAAACAAGAAGGATCAAAATAGCTAATAATTAAGTAGCTTTGATACCGGCCTGAATCAATAAGCATAACCAACTTCATGAGCCAGCAGAAACCAAAAATAAGCACCTCTTTCAGCTATGAAACCCTGGAGGAAACATTGGACATACGTCCAAAATCCGAGGGGATGATGATTGGTATTCCGAAAGAGATCGCATTCCAGGAAAACAGAATTGCCCTGACACCAGATGCGGTAAGTGTACTTATCAGTAATGGCCACCAGGTAATAATAGAACACAATGCCGGCGAAGCTTCGCACTTCAGGGATAAAGATTACAGCGAGGCCGGTGCAAAGATTGTATA
>CAZTKV010000090.1:9490-10585 GCA_964614285.1 uncultured Chitinophaga sp.
AAAGTATTTGATAATAGTGTGTACCGTTTAAAAAGATTGCAGAATAACATTGGTCAGAGGATGTGGACCTCTGTGATAGAGCCAAGATTGCTGGCCAAGCAGCTAAAGACCTGCGAAGTGGCCGTTGGTGCATTGGGTTCTGAAACAGGAAGAACTCCATTGATTGTAACAGAAGAAATGGTGAGTAATATGCGTCCGGGCTCTGTGATCATTGATGTGAGCATTGACCGCGGCGGATGTTTTGAAACCTCTGAAATAACATCTCATGAACATCCCATTTTTATGAAATACGGGGTGATACATTATTGTGTACCCAATATCCCTTCCGGTTTTGCCCGCACGGCTTCACAGGCTATCAGTAATGTACTGATGCCTCTGTTGCTGGAGGCCGGTGAGGAAGGCGGGTTTGAAAATTTGGTTTGGCACAAATTACATCTTCGTAACGGGATCTATCTTTTTAAAGGAGCTTTGACTAATTTCTATCTCAGCCAGCGCTTTGACCTCAAGTACACCGATTTGAATTTGTTGATTGCAAGCCAGCGGTAGGTGAAAAAATTGGTGTATATTTTTTTATATGTATATTTAGGTTATTACATCCCTAAGAATCCTTCTTAATTCTACCTGTCATTTATTAATTTTTTAAAAAATCAACATGAGAAATGTTCTGATCATCATGGCAGGGCTATTTGTGCTTGCCTGTAACAATTCGAAAGACAAGGAAGCTGAGAAGAAAGTTAAATACAGCGACCTGGCGAATGATATGCTCAAGGGAGATATTCAAACGATTGAAGAAACCCCGTATAAAACTGACAGCGCCGGTAAAATAGGAGAAATGGATTCTTGCTGTGCAGATATAACTGACTTCGATGCAAACGGGAATGCAGTTAAAAATGTTTCTAAAGACAATAAAGGTACTGTAAAAAGTGAAGCGTCCTTTACCAGACATGAAAATGGGTTATGGACAGGTTCTAAAGTGACAAAGGAAGGTGGCAAGCCTGACAATTATATGAATGTAGCCGTGGATGACAAAGGAATGTATACAAAAGCAGAAGCTTTTGATACAGCAGGTAAACTCGAATATTATTATACTAATAT
>CAZTKV010000091.1:0-10465 GCA_964614285.1 uncultured Chitinophaga sp.
GTGGCCTCTTTGCTCAACATGGACTACCTCAACGATATTAAAGGCAGTCACCGGGTTAAAAGGGATCTGCAACAATGCTATGAACTGATCAGCCAAAACCGGGTAGCCAGCTTCTTTAAAGAACATGGATATGAGATACACAACAACTCTATTTTCAGATTCAACAACCAATCAGCTGTTACAGACGAAACATTTATACCTGCTGCAACCAGTTTTATAACTTCCCAAACACTGCTGAGCCGGATAGAAGAGGAATTGGGTTATCACCTGGTACATTCATTAAACATGAAGAAATTCCTGAAACAAATAAATCTGAAGGACCTGGAGAATAATGAAAAGATCATTTCACATACCATAGAAATTGCTTCACAGAAAAAAGGGATCCCAAAATTCGTCTATTCTCACCTGATGATGCCACACTACCCCTATTATTTTAATAAAGAAGGATTGCCCTATGACTGGCAAACCCTGGAGCAGTATAACAATGACAGGGAAAGATATATTCAGTACCTGCAATTTTGTAATAACAAATTCCTTGGGCTCATCGATCATATCATAAAAAACTCGCCAGTTCCCCCAATAATTGTTTTTATCAGCGATCATGGATTCAGGCAAACGAAAAACCCTTCCTCCATATCGGAAGTATATAATAATTTTAACGCCGTTCTGCTGCCTGAAAGAAACTATCCAGGTTTTTACAGTAGTATCTCATTGGTAAACCAGTTCAGGGCAGTATTGAATACTTCATTCAGGCAGCAGTTGCCGATGTTAAGGGATTCAACTGTCTTTATTTCTAATGAATATGAAAAATAAATGATTACCCGCGCAGAACATTAAGAAGCATGCTGAATATCATAAAAAATAAACCTGTTTTCCTCTACCTGCTGCCATTTTTTTTTGTGCTGCACGGGTTTACTGAAAATTTTGATTTTGTGCCGGTGAAAGATGCCCTGTTACTGACAGCTACCTATACCGGGGCGGCCGTTTTACTTTCTTTTATCGCCTGGCTGCTTTATAAAAATTTTACAAAAGCTAACCTGCTGGCCATGGGAATTATGGCACTTCACTTCTTTTTTGGAAGCCTGCATGATTTTTTGAGAAATATATTTCCGTCTTCATTCGTCAGCAGGCATATATTCGTTATTCCATTCTTTTTTTTACTGCTCATTGCACTGGCAGTCATTTTGAAAAAAATAAAAAAAGAGCCGGTTAAGGTTTCCCGTTTTTTAAACACTTTCTTGTTATTACTGATATTGATTGATTCAGGTATATTACTAAGTAAATCACTGACCAAAAGAAATAGCCACTCTTCTGTTCCTGCAATTTTCAAGTCCTGTGATTCATGCTCAAAGCCGGATATCTATTTTATTCTACTGGATGAATATGCCGGCAATACAGCACTTATAGACCTTTTTAGTTTTGACAATAACAGTTTTACTACAGAACTGGAAAAGAGGAAGTTTCACACAATTCCCCGAGGTTTCAGCAATTATAATTACACCCCTTTTTCAGTTGCATCAATCCTGAATATGAATTACCTGGATCTGCAGGGAAGAGAAAGGGGAAAGAAAGATCTTACTTATTGCTATGAAACTATCAGGGATAATCAACTGCTGCAATTTCTGAAACACCATAAATATACATTCTATAACTACTCTGTTTTTGATTTTGAAGGGCAGCCTGCCCGAACAAGAGAGACATTTTTACCTGCCAAAACCAGACTGATCACTTCACAAACCCTGCTGAGCCGTTTTGATAAAGAGATCCGGTTTAACCTGATTACCCGGTGGAAATCGAAAAGCAACCTGAAAACCCTTACCTATTACAATAAAGAAAATAATGAAAATATTTATACCCTCACCTGGAGACTGGCAGAAAAAAAATTGGCTCAGCCAAAATTTGTATACACTCACCTGATGATGCCACACTATCCGTATTACTTTGACAAGGAGGGGAGAGAAAGACCATTCGAACAACTAACTGAAGGTAACCAGACAAATAAAGCAGCCTATGTAGAATATCTGCAACATACCAACAACCAGATCATCGCATTGGTCGATCATATATTGAAATCATCACAAAGGCCACCCATCATTGTTTTAATGGGAGACCATGGTTTTCGTCATTTTACCCAGCCGGTTGATACAAAATATCATTTCCTGAACATGACTGCTATTCATCTGCCTTCTGCAAATTATAAAGGGCTTCACGACAGCTTATCTTCGGTTAATATTTTCAGAACCATCTTAAATACAGAGTTCAGGCAGCAACTTCCCTACCTCAAAGATTCCAGCAGTTATTTAATTGATTAATACAATTTGAAAGGCCATTTATAAAGATTATTTTTGCTGACTTTCATGTTTGATCCACAAAGAATATTAGTACTGGCACCACACACTGATGATGGTGAATTGGGCTGCGGAGGCACCATAGCCAAATTCTGCGCTGAAGGGAGGGAAGTTTTTTATGCGGCATTTTGTCTTTGCTCAAAAGCATTGCCCGTTGGCCTCGCAGCAGATACCCTGGAAAAGGAATGTAAAAAGGCAACAAGTGTATTAGGAATCAAACCCGCTAACCTGGTTCTTTTTAATTATGAAGTAAGAGAACTTCCCCAATCAAGACAACAGATACTGGAAGAATTGCTGCTATTGAATAAAAAGATCAGCCCGGACATGGTGTTATTGCCTGCCACTTCTGATGTGCACCAGGACCACCAGGTGATTCACCAGGAAGGATTGAGAGCTTTTAAGAATACAACCTTTGCCGGTTATGAATTACCCTGGAATAATTACAGTTTTCATACTAACTTTTTTATGCGTTTGGCTGAAAGCGATTTGACAAAGAAAACGGAAGCACTGAAAGAATACCAGTCACAAGCGCATCGTAATTATATGCAGGAAGATTTTATCCGGTCGCTGGCCAAAGTAAGAGGAGTGCAGTGTAATAGTGAATATGCTGAAGCATTCGAGCTTTATAAGCTGATCAGCTAAATTACCAACCGATTCTTTCACCAAATTTTCCCAATCCAAAATACTGGTTCAGTTTCATATTTAACCCCAATTGATTGAAAGCAGCATTACTTTGATAATAAGCCCTGGCGTAACGAATGTTTAATTTTCCAAGCATCACCCCTGCTCCCATTGAAAATCCGTTTATCCCATTTCCGGCATTGCCTATATTCAGCTCTTTTCTCCGGAGAAAATTATATCCGGCCTGCACTTCTACTTTATCTCCAATATAAATGGTTGTTGAAAGAACAAGATGGCTGAGCAATTTATCAAACGAAAACTTTCTGGTACTGGTGTTTGCATAACCATTCTCATTATTGAAGATGGTGTCATTGTACAAAATATCGAACTGGTGCAATCGTTGTGCTGTCAGTGAAAAACCGAACGGCGCCTTTGCTAACCTTGTTGTGATCCCGGCCTGCAGATCAAATGGCAATTCTTCCTGCTCCTCATTATATTTTTTTAACTGGAAACCAATATTTTTAACCATCACTGAAGCAGAAAACAGTTTTGCCGTATCCGTAAATAAAACGCCGATATCTGTTGCAATACCATTGGACCGGTACTGGCCATAATTTGAACTAACAAACTTCAATGCTGCCCCGTAGTTCCATTTTTCTAAATAGCTGCGTGACGCTGCAACTTGCATCACCCAATCCAGCGGTCTGAATTTTCCCAATATATTCCCTCCGGCATCCGTTTCAGGGATACTTCCATAATTGAAATAGTTCAGGCCCCATAGAAAATTAGTATTCAATTTTTCACTTCGGTATCCCATTGATAAGTGAAAGACGTTGATACCTCCATAAAAATTATTGAACACAGCATTCATCTGGGAATGCATTGATGGGTTTAATAAGGCAGGATTATTAAAGCCCATACCCACATCATCAGTAGGTTGAGAAATATTTACACTCCCCAGGGATGTTAATTGTGGAGTATTGGAAAGACGTAAAAAGTTAAACACGGAATTGCCTCCCAGAACCTGTGCATCACTGCCGATACATATAAAAAATAATAATATCGTAAGCCCCCTGTTCAAAGCATTACGAAAATAAGTGTTATAAAAAGAAAATCCCTCCTGCAAACAGGAGGGATTTGTTTTCCGCCAAACGGAACTAACCTTAAACAACCAACATGCAATCAATAATAACAACCACAAGCCTGGTTGGTTGACAAAAAATGAGATTATTTTGAAACAAGGGCCAGTTCAAGTACCTGGCTCATCGTTTTTACGAAGTGAAATTTGATGCCTTTTATAAATTCAGATTCAATTTCCTGTACATCTTTCTCATTCTGCCAGCATAAAATAATTTCCTTCAAACCGGCTCTTTTAGCCGCCAATACTTTTTCCTTGATGCCCCCAACAGGTAATACCTGCCCCCTCAGGGTTATCTCGCCGGTCATTGCCAGGAAAGGTTTTACCTTTTTGCCTGTCATGGCAGAAGCGATAGCCGTCATCATCGTAACACCTGCGCTGGGTCCATCTTTTGGCACTGCTCCCTCCGGCACATGAATATGAATATTCTTCTTTTCGAAAAGCCTGGGATCCAGTTTATATTTTTTGGCATTTGACTGCAGGTAAGTCAGGGCAGTGCTGGCACTTTCTTTCATCACATTACCAAGGTTACCGGTAAGCTTTAATTCACCTTTACCATCGCTGAGGCTGGTTTCTATGAACAGGATATCTCCTCCCACATATGTCCAGGCAAGGCCAACAGCCACCCCGGCCATATTTGCAGTTTTATAAATGTCATTGCTATACCTGGGCTTACCTAGAATAGTTTCTATATCATCTGGCCCCAAAGACGTTTTCACTTTTTCATGCAAGGCCAGTTCTTTGGCCTGGTAACGCATTATTGAAGCAAGTTGTCTATCCAATTCCCTCACACCACTCTCACGGGTATAATCCTGTATTATTTTTTCGAGCACCTTATCACTGATCCTGAAATTGGTATTCTTTAATCCATGCAGCTCTTTCTGCCTGGGAAACAAGTGGCGTTTTGCAATCTCCATTTTCTCTTCAACAGCATACCCGCTAAGGTCAATAATTTCCAGTCTGTCTCTTAATGCAGGCTGAATATTCTGAATATTATTAGCCGTAGCAATAAATAGTACTTTGCTGAGATCGTACTCCAGTTCAAGATAATTATCGTAGAAAGTATGATTTTGTTCGGGATCCAGTACTTCTAATAAAGCAGAAGAAGGATCGCCCCGAAAATCACTACCCACTTTATCAATCTCGTCCAATATCATTACCGGGTTAGATGATTTTACTTTGCGGATCGACTGAAGAATTCGGCCCGGCATTGCGCCTATATATGTTTTACGGTGTCCCCTGATCTCACTTTCATCATGTAATCCTCCCAAACTTAACCGCACATATTTCCTGCCAATCGCATTGGCAATACTTCTTCCTAATGATGTTTTACCAATACCTGGAGGGCCTACAAAACAAAGTATCGGGCTTTTCATATCCCCTTTCAGTTTTAAGACTGCCAGGTATTCCAATATCCGTTCTTTGATCTTGTGCATACCATAATGATCATGATCCAGCGTTTGTTTTGCTTTCTTTAAATCGTAATGGTCTTCCGTATAATCTTCCCATGGCAGATCAAGCATCAGGTCCAGGTGATTATACACTACAGAAAAGTCAGGAGTGCTTGGATGCATCCGCTCCAGCTTTTCAATCCCTTTCTTAAACAGGTCCTTTGCAGCAACAGGCCATTTTTTAGCTTCTGCTTTTTTCTGCATTTCCTTTATTTCCTGCGAATTACTGTCGCCGCCCAATTCCTCCTTGATACTCTTCAATTGTTGCTGCAGAAAATATTCCCGTTGCTGTTTGTCGAGTTCAGTTCTTGTTTTGGTAGTTACTTTATTTTTCAACTCTGCAAACTGTAATTCTTTTTGCAGTAACTGCATCAGCAAATCGGCTCGCTGACGGATCTGGTTCAACTCGAGTAACCGTTGCTTGTCTTTTATATCGGTATTAAGATTACTGGAAACAAAGTGGATAAGGAAAGAAGGGTTCTCTATATTCCGAAGTATGATGGAGGCTTCTGTTGGAATATTGGGTGATAGTTGTACAATATCAGCGGCCAGGTCCTTGATGTTGGCAACATAGGCATTAAAATCCTCATCCTTTGGAGATTCCTCTTCTTCCAGTTTTTTGATCTTTGCCCTGAAATAGGGGTCATCTTCAAAAATTGATTCGACCAGGAACCGGCTTTTACCCTGAATAATGATCGTGGTGCCACCATCCGGCATTTTGATCATTTTGACGATTTTGGCAACAGTGCCTACTTTCTCCAGGTCTTTTATTTCAGGGTCCTCCACATTGCTGTCTTTTTGCGCTATCACACCAATCAATTTGTCAGTCTTATAAGCGTCATTAACAGCCTTTATACTTTTATCCCGGCCAACCGTGATGGGTAACACGACCCCCGGGAAAAGAACCGTATTACGAAGAGGTAAAAGTGCTATTTCAGCAGGAATCTCAACCCCATTAGGGTCTTCCTGGTCACCTTCATTAAGTGGAATGATGGGCAAAAAATCCATTTCATCTTCTGATCGCAGCAAAAATTTTTCAATATTCATAGCCAAATCTTCTTTAGACAATCTGTCATCCGCAAAGCGGGAAAGGTAAAAATATAGTGCGAAATCAGTATTGCCAAGATTCGTGCCTGTCAATTAATGACTGCCAAACTATGTAGTTGAAAAGTAGTTATTTACAACAAAAAAGGTCCCCCTGCCGGGAGACCTTTTTCAGCAGAAATACGATTTTAAAGGGCCAATCCAACGGACACCTGGAAACCCTGGCTTTTCCATTTGTTATCATCAGGGATATCGCTGATATCATTCAGACCGATTGCATAGCGGCCATTTACACGGATAGGGCCAAGTCTTACCAGCACACCTGCCAGCATAGAAAGGTCTCCGCTTTTAAAAGCATTGCCTCCGTTCTGAAGTAATGTCTTATTCTGGTCGATCAAAATGCCGAATTGTGGTCCGGCCTGGAGAGAAATAAAATTTCCGACTAATTTATAATTCAACAAGACGGGAATCGACAAATAATTGAGCTTAATATTGCTGTTCCCGTCAAAAATATCCTCATACACATTCTTGTAATTACTGTCAAGCCTGGTAGCATACTGGTTGAAAAGAACCTCTGGTTGTAATACCAATTTGTTACCCAACCTGATTTCTGCGAAACCACCCATGTGGTAACCATACCTGAATTCATCTTTGAAAGATTTTCCATCCACTTTAGTGATATTGGCACCGGCCTTGATACCTAGATGAAACTGGGCCATCAAGGCCTGGGAGAGTAAAACAGCTGCAAAGAGCGAAAGGAGTTTTGTTTTCATGATTTAATGTTTTAATTGTTTTGTGCCTGATTTAGAGGACAGAGAAATTTTTCAAGTTTAATGCCAGTAACCCATCCTGCCTGTTAAAGTTCATTAACGACAAATAAGTAATTCCGTAAACATAATATGTAACTATTGTATTGCAGAAAAATTGTGAAGATTTTCTAAAATACTCATGCATCAGAAAAAGAGACCGGCATTCAACGAGAACAGTACATTAAAATTGTCTGAAGCGGTAGGAAAATAATAATCAAGTACTACTTGTGGTTGCAAAAAGAATTTACCAATGGAATATTCGCTGCGGAGAAACAGGGAAAGCGAAAGTGGCTGAAACTTTATCTCATCATCGAGATACACATTATCAGTATTGAAAAGAATATTGTTCCCTGTACGTATAGCCGTAGCGTACGTGGCGGAAGACTGATTAAATCCAAATTTTTGAGTACCACTGGTGAATGATAGTTGTGGTGTAAAACGGATATGATCTTTCAGCGAAAAGATATCGAGCCAATAGAAGTCATGACGTACAGAAGCCATCAATGAAAAATCGCTTACTGTTTCCTCTGTATTAATAAAAGTAAACCCCCTTCTTCGCAATCGCAGATCCTGGATCAGTTCTTCTCTTTCCATATAATCGCTGCGGCTGCCCCAGCCATAGCTTGCTGCAAGGGACGGTTTTATCCAAGAATGACGATAAATAAAATAGGCATACAACTCATTCTGCAATGGCGTTGTATAAAACGGCAGAGAATCTTTGGTGAAATATCTTGTATAAGAAATTCCTGTTGCAAATTTCCTGTTTTGCAAATAGTCATAAGAGGGGCTGATCCCAGACTGGTAAAAGTTCATATTCTGACCATCATCGACTATATAGCCGATACCGGTAATTCCAAGTCCCCCTTTATGATAGTACCCAATTGTTGGAGAATAGCTTAATTTTTTTGCCGTAGTAACTGTAAAATTGTTCTTATTAGAAAAATTATAGTACCCCTTTCCTACCGATAAACTGCCCATAAAATAACTGCGGGGTGTAAGAATAGAATCCATGAAAGCGTCAAAATCCCGGAATAACTCATCGTAGTCAATAGTAGTATCCAATAGAGCAACAGTGCTAATGGGTGCAATAGAAGAATCAGCATTGCTTGCCTGAGAATAGGCAGCAACACTGCCGGTGAAAAAGGCAATGAGTATGAACCATTTTTTAAGCATCAGGCAGTTGAGGTCAGCTCTTTAAACGGGTGATGAAGCCCTTAATGTCGGTTTAAGACCAAAAGGCTAAAAAAAAGTTTAATAAAGCACCTCTGAAAAACGTCGGGAAAGAGAAAATATTGAGCAGAATGTCAATAAGTTAACCTTTGGGAGGCCAGTTTAAATAAGGATTTCCGTTTTAGGCCAGTTCCAACACTGTGATCTCAGGTAAAATACCTACCCGGCCCGGGTAACCAATAAAACCAAAACCCCTGTTTACATATAGCTTCTGGGCGTCTTTCTCATACAAGCCGGCCCATTCATTGTATACATATTGCACCGGGCTCCATTTCAAACCGGGGATCTCAACGCCAAACTGCATTCCGTGTGTGTGCCCGGAGAGCATCAAATCAATATCTCTGTAAGATTCACATACTTCAGCTCTCCAGTGTGAAGGGTCATGGCTCATGAGTATTTTAAATGTATGATCCTCTGAGCCTGCATAAGCCTTTCTTAAGTCCCCATATTTGGGAAATCTTGCTTTATCGCTCCAGTTTTCAATACCGAGCAATGCAATTTTTTGATAATCCTTTTCCAATACAACATGTTCATTCATGAGTAATCGCCACCCCATTGCTGCATGTACCTGTTTCAATCTTTCCAGGTTAGCCAATTTTTCAGCTGGGCTGCCCCATTCCACATAATCACCATAATCATGATTTCCTAAGGTGGAATAAACACCTAAAGGCGCACTTAATTTATTAAAGACATCCATGTAATCATCCATTTCTGAAGCCACATTATTTACAAGATCACCGGTAAAAAGTATCAGGTCAGGTTTTTCATCCATGATCTTTTGTACCCCTTTCATAACCGCCTCTTTATCATTAAAGCTTCCTGAATGAATATCTGATATGTGGACAATTTTGGCTCCCCTGAAAGCTTCCGGCAGATTAGGATAATTCAGTTTCATTCTTTTTACCTGGTAACGGTGCTTGTTTCCAAAACCATAAACAAGAGTTCCAAAAAGTCCGCTGCCGGCCAGCATGCCTACCCAGCTTAAAAAGACGGAACGGGATATTGTTTCTCCTGTCCGGGCAACATCGCCGGATTTAGGGCTGAAAAATAATTTTGTACCGGCCCATTGAATACCCCGCCGGACATCATCAACCAAAAAGAATAAGGAAGCAACTACTTTGGCAAAAAACAAGCCAGCTATCAGCGCAAAAATGGTACTCTTGGCCAGTTTCGCCTGCTTTTCAAAATGCAGGTAGGGCAGCAATAGCAATATTACTATTGCACCTATCGATAAGATCCAGTAACCGGTATGAATAAACAGTCTTGTCCTGGCAGATGCATTAGTTGTAAGTACTTTCAGGACATGAAAAAAATACACATCCAATAGCACCATAAAGCCGATAAAAATCCACCAAAAAGGAGAGTTACGCATAAATAGACTTCAAAATTAAGCTGGTAATCATAATAGGCAGTCTTTTGTCGAACGCTTATTTTTGCCGGAATGCCCTTAAATGGGCAAAACTTAATTTTGCGTTCTTAGTTTCAGTCGGCAATTTTACCACTAACATTAACTTAATATCAAGGAGTTTTCGGCAAAATGGCAAGAATAATCGGTGTAGCTAATCAAAAAGGAGGCGTAGGAAAAACAACTACCGCTATCAACCTGGCGGCAAGTTTTGCTGTGCTGGAATATAAAACATTACTGGTGGATGGCGATCCCCAGGCCAACAGCACCACCGGAGTGGGTTTTGACCTGCACAATGTCACACAGAGCCTGTACGACTGCATGGTAAACCAGGCAAAAGCCAAAGATGTGATCCTGAAAACAGAGATACCCAATCTTGATCTTATTCCTTCACATATCGATCTGGTCGGCGCTGAAAT
>CAZTKV010000092.1:0-10434 GCA_964614285.1 uncultured Chitinophaga sp.
AGTCTTATTCGTTGCGATTCCCCGCCACTCAGTGTTTTCGAGGGCCTGTATAATGTGAGATATGTTAATCCGACATCTAATAAAAATTGTACTCTTTCCCTGATCTCTTTCAATACATCTTTGGCAATTGTTTTTTGCTTGTTTTCAAGCATCAGTTCAATTCCATCAAACCATGCTGCAAGATTATCGAGATTCATATTGCTGAGTTCAGCAATATTCCTTCCATTAACTTTAAACCAGAGACTTTCCTTTTTTAATCTTGATCCGCCACATTCATCACAAGGGCGAACGATCATATAATCTTCTGTCCACTCCCTGATTGCCTCACTATAGGGATTGGCGAACCAGCGTTGCAGCATATTGATAACCCCTTCAAAAGGAGCATTAGGGTCAAACTTCATATTCTCAAAATCCAGGTCATCCTGCTGCCCTTCTTCATTCCCGTAAAGCATGATATTGAGTTGCTTTTGAGAAAGTTTACTTACGGGAGTAGTGAGCGATATCTTATTTTTTTTAGCAGCTTCCTGTGCCTGCCGGTATACCCATGCATCCCTTTCCTCTCCTAATGGGGCTATACCTCCCTCACTAATACTTAATGAAGGATCGGCAATCACAGCCTCCATATTAATATGGTGTTTAGTGCCAAGCCCTTTACAAACAGGACAAGCCCCATATGGCGAATTAAAAGAAAAAGCATTGGGTGAGGGCTCTTCATAACTGATTCCTGTATCCTCACACATCAGCAGTTTGGAATATTGTACAAATCTGGAATCATCCACGAGCAAAAACATCAAATCCTTTCCCAGTTTTAATGTTTGCTGCACACTTTGACTCAGCCTGGCCTTAAGATCATCCGTAACCTGCAGGCGGTCCACTACCAATTCTATATCATGGATCACATACCGGTCAACCTGCATCTTCGGTACTATATCCTTTACTTCACCATCTATTCTCACTTTCAGAAAGCCTTTTTTTCTTACATCTTCAAAAAGCTCACGGTAGTGCCCCTTTCTTCCCCGTACCAATGGCGCCAGCAAGGCTATTTTTTTCCCTTTATACTTTTGGAAAATATTCTCTACTATTTCTTCCTCACTCCACTTCACCATTCTCTTGCCGGTATTATAAGAATAAGCATCGCCTATTCTTGCAAATAATAACCGGAGGAAATCGTAAATCTCAGTAACCGTACCTACTGTCGAACGGGGGTTTTTATTAGTTGTTTTTTGTTCAATTGAAATAACCGGCGAAAGGCCTGTGATCTTGTCTACATCAGGTCGTTCCATATCGCCGATGAACTGTCGGGCATAAGCGCCGAATGTTTCCATATACCTTCGCTGGCCTTCCGAATAAATAGTATCAAAAGCCAGAGATGATTTACCACTTCCGCTGATGCCTGTAATAACAACCAGCTTATTCTTGGGGATGGAAATGTCTATATTCTTGAGGTTGTGGACCCTGGCTCCATACACTTCAATTGACTCATGATCCCGTACCGGTTCTTCTGTCCCGTTATGCTTACTCTTTGCCATATGATGATAAACGAAGATAAGAACAAGCCAAGAATGAAATAGTTACTGTTTTAGACATAAGCTTCTACCGCTAATTCAGCAGAACTTTTCCGAGTTATCCACAAATCTTTATTCTGGCACAGTATTTTGGAATGAAGCAAAGAGTACCAATTCAATCATTAAAATTATTTCTTATGAAAAAGACCATTGTAATAATGGCTGGAATCGTTTTATCCCTGTTATCAGTATCTGCAGGTGCCCAGCAAACCTGGGATGCCAAAAAAAATCCCACTGTTGACTCAATAGCTGCATTGTACCGCGACAAGATCGTTGCAGCTCCGGTTGCTCCTACCAGGGAAGATATCTTCCCGGTGATCGGGAAATATGAATCTTCAGTAAATGCAGACGCTGCCCTTATTACTATTACCCTTGATGAACAGAATAAAGGCCTCGTATGGATAGAAGGTCTGCCACAGGGTAAAGTGAAAGCCATGCTGAGAAAATCACCTGCAACTTATAAAATTCCAGCACAAAAAACTGCTGAAGGAAATGAAGTGGCAGAAGGCACTTTGATTTTCGATAAAGAAACAAACACCCTGAGCATTTGTCTTGGCAAATCATATAATGCAGAAGATCCATCTGCTGCATTTGCCGCTCCTGCCGAAGAACCTGCTCCCACTGCAAAGAATTCCAAAGTGAAAAAGCCTGTGCAGCCAAAAGCCTGGATATACACCGGCACAAAGCTGTCAAAAGAAACAGCAAGGAATTAAGAAACATTGATCGGACGGTTCATAACAGTATAGAAAGAGGCTGCCATATGGCAGCCTCTTTCTTCTTATTTTAGCAGGCTAAACAAGAGAAATGTTCAACTTCTTTAAAAAGAAAAGTGCTGAAATAAAAGTAATTGACAAAGTAGTGATCGATGAAACAGCTAAACTTAAAGCCATGCTGGACCTGTGGAATACAAAAAACAATACAATCTTCATCTTCTGGTTTGATGAGAGCCTTGACAAAGCCGCAGTGTATTTCGGTAATCAAACAACAGCACCCATAACATTATTAACCGCCAGGGAAGCCACTACACCGCAAATAACCGGCAGGATTCCTGTATTTGGAGAGCACTTCCCTTTACGTAATAAAGAAGAAGAGCTATTCAGCAAGCTGAACCTGGAAACGGTGCAGGTATTTTCTTCTCTTCGGGAGCCCCTGTTTCAGCAATTTGGTAGTGATAAAATCATACAACTCATGCAACAACTGGGCATGAAAGAAGATGAGATTATTGAACATGCCATGATAAGTAAAGCAATAAAAAGAGCGCAGGAAAAAATAGAAAATAAAGTAACAACAGATCTTACCGCCCGGTCTCAACAGGATTGGATCGATAAGAATTATACTCTCTAAGCCCTTGCCAGTAAAGGATTACAGCTAATGTCCAAACGACTGTTTGCTGAAAATTTAAACCCCGGATTTGGAAATTCTGTTTGCCAACCCCTATCTTTGTCCAAGTTCTTTACAATTACTTATCAAGAAAGGCAGAGGGTAATGGCCCGATGAAGCCTTGACAACCTCCCACACTTAACTAATACGTACCAGTGTGGAAAGGTGCCAATTCCATCTCGCTAAGGCGGGAAAGATAAGTCAGATCAACAGCTTAAAATATCTTCAATAACATATTAAAAGCTCATCTGATTTATCGGGTGAGCTTTTTTGTTGCTCTTCCCGGTAATCTTTTTTGATAAGTGATGTAAACTGTTATCCAATTTTTCATCATGTTTAAAATCAAAAAAAGATGAACCATTCAAAAAAGCAACAGTACCGGCAAGCAAATGCAGCCAGTACTTCATCAGAGCAAAGTCATTCAAATGTAAAATGTTCCCTGCCGGGACAAACGGTCATTTGTAAATGCCACTCCTTAACATTTAATTAAGCAGAAAACGGCAAATAAATTTGGAAGTGGGATATAAAGTCCACTAATTTTATCGGGTAAACATGAATATAAAGGCAACATATACAAATTCATTCAGCGCATCTATCCGGTGCATTTGTTGTCGTTGTTGTTTGCCGTAAGGCATACATACTATTCTACCCAAAAGGGTGTACCCCCGTCCTTTATTGCCGCCATCTTTATTAAACCTCAATCTCTCATTCTTAAACTTTTATTATGAGTAACCAACTTCACTTTGAAACACTCCAGCTGCATGCTGGCCAGCAAATCGATCCGACAACCAAATCAAGGGCTGTCCCGATCTATCAAACCACCTCGTACGGCTTCAACAATGCCGCACATGCCGCCAATCTCTTTGGTCTCAAAGAATTTGGCAATATATACACCCGGATCATGAATCCGACTACTGATGTTTTTGAGCAACGGATTGCGGCCTTAGAAGGCGGTGTGGCAGCATTAGCGACCGGCTCAGGACAGGCAGCACAATTTCTGGCACTAAATAATATTCTGCAGGCGGGTGATAACTTTATTACTACCACTTTTCTTTATGGTGGCACTTACAACCAATTTAAGGTAGCCTTTAAACGCCTGGGCATTGAAGTACGTTTTGCAGATGGTGATGATGCGGAAAGTTTTGTTAAGCATATCGACAAAAACACAAAGGCATTCTACTTAGAAACAATTGGTAACCCCCGTTTGAATATTCCTGATTTCAAAAAATTTGCTGACCTGGCAAAAGAATACGACCTGCCATTAATAGTTGACAATACTTTTGGTGCTGCCGGCTACCTGTTCCGTCCGCTGGAGCATGGGGCCAATGTGGTGGTACAATCTGCTACAAAATGGATCGGCGGTCATGGTACCACTATTGGAGGTGTGATTGTTGACGGCGGCAACTATAACTGGGGCAATGGAAAATTTCCCCAGTTCACTGAACCATCTGAAGGATATCATGGCTTGAAATTCTGGGATGTATTTGGTGAAGGAAATCCGCTGGGATTGCCAAATATTGCATTTGCTATCCGTGCAAGAGTGGAAGGACTCAGAGATTTCGGCGCTTCGCAAAGTCCATTTAATTCATTCCTTCTTTTACAAGGCCTGGAAACATTGAGTCTTCGTGTACAGCGTCACGTTGATAACGCATTGGAGCTTGCACAGTGGCTGGAGCAACATCCTTCAGTTGAATTTGTACAATACCCCGGGCTTAAAAGCAGTCCTTACAATGAACTGGCAAAAAAATATCTTACCAATGGATTTGGGGGTGTTCTCAATTTCGGGGTAAAAGGAACAAAAGAAAATGCCAGTAAGTTCATTGATTCGCTGAAACTGGTTAGTCACCTTGCCAATGTAGGAGATGCTAAAACACTGGCTATTCATCCTGCATCCACTACACATGAACAACTGAGTGCAGAAGAACAGGCTGCTTCAGGAGTATCACCTAACCAGGTACGCATCAGTGTCGGTATTGAACATATCGATGATATCAAAGCAGATTTTGAACAAGCTTTTGCTACTGTATTTGAAAAAGAATTAGTGAACTGATATGACAACCGTTTTCAATTATAATCAACCGTTCACCCTGGAGTCAGGTGAGATCCTTCCGGGATTTCACCTGGCTTATACCACCCATGGTAAACTTAATACCGCAAAAGATAATGTGGTTTGGATATTTCATGCACTAACCGCCAATAGTAACCCGGTGGAATGGTGGCCGGGTCTTGTTGGTGAAGGAAAATATTTTGACCCGGCCAGGCACTTTATTATTTGTGTAAACAAACCGGGAAGTCCCTATGGAAGTATTTCACCGGCGAGCAAAAATCCATTAACCAACCAGCCTTATTACGGACAATTTCCTGTTTTTACTATCAGGGATATGATAAGGTCTTATCAGCACCTGAAAGAATATCTTGGTATTCAAAAAATTTTTGTAGGTCTTGGGGGAAGTACCGGTGGCATGCAATTGCTGGAATGGGCCATCGAAGAACCTGAATTATTTGAGCATATTGTTCCTATTGCCACGAATGCTGTTTTATCTCCCTGGGCTATTGCTTTTAATGCGTCGCAGCGAATGGCTATAGAAGCAGATAGTACCTGGCAGGATCATAACCAGGAAGCCGGTCAAAAGGGGTTGGCGGCAGCCCGTTCCATTGCGCTTCTCTCCTACCGCCATTACAACGGGTATGATATTACACAAAGAAGGGATAAAGCATTCGTCCCACTGAATGAAGAGGTAAAATATGCTGCAGATAATTACCAGCGGTACCAGGGATTAAAACTGGTCAACAGGTTCAATGCAATTTGTTATTACCGGCTTTCCCAAAGTATGGATAGTCATGATGTGGGAAGGAACAGGAGTGGCGTCGGGCCGGCCTTAAAATCCATCAGGGCAAAAACATTAGTTATCGGTATCACATCAGATGTGCTGTACCCTATTACTGAACAGGAATATTTACAAAAGACAATACCCGGTGCAGAGTTGCTTACCATCAGCAGCGAGTATGGTCACGACGGCTTCCTGCTTGAATATGAAAAAATAGAAACTGCCTTAAAAAGATTTATTGACGACAAAAAGATTACCCATTTAAAAATTGTGAATCAATAATATGAATACACATAAACAACTTACGATCGGCCTCTTCGGTTTTGGCGTGGTGGGTGAAGGCCTGTATAAAGTATTACAACAGACTCCTTCTCTCAAAGCAACAATCAAGAAAGTATGTATAAAAAATTACGGCAAGAAAAGAAATGCTCCCGCCTCTTTGTTTACTACAGATAAGAATGAATTATTAAACGACCGTGAGATTAATGTCATTGTAGAAGTAATCGATGATGCAGACGCCGCCTTTCAGATTGTATCCACGGCACTGGCTAATCGCAAAGATGTAGTAAGTGCCAGTAAGAAAATGATAGCAGAGCATTTACCAGCCCTCCTTGCATTGCAACAACAGACAGGAAGATCATTTTTATATGAATCAGCCGCCTGTGCCTCCATTCCGGTTATACGAAACCTGGAAGAATATTATGACAATGACCTGCTTCACTCTATCAGGGCCATCGTTAACGGATCTACCAATTTTATACTGACCAAAATTTTTGAAGAAGGACTTGACTTCAAACAGGCTTTGTTATTGGCACAGCAAGCCGGTTTTGCAGAAAGCAATCCTGTATTAGATGTGGAAGGCTATGATGCAGTAAACAAATGGACCTTCCTGTTAACTCATGCCTATGGCATTATTGAGTCACCGGAAAATATCTTATTTAACGGTATTCAAAATATACATGCGGGAGACGCCGTAGTAGCGAAAGCTAAAAACCAGCAAATAAAGCTGGTGGCACAAGCTCAAAAACTTAAAGATGGCAAAGTGGCTGCATTTGTCTTGCCGCAATTTGTAAAGCAGGATGACCATCTTGCTTTTGTAAAAAATGAATACAATGGTGTCGTAATAGAAAGTGGTTTTGCAGACAAGCAATTCTTTTATGGTAAAGGGGCTGGCAGTTTCCCAACCGCTTCTGCGGTCCTTAGTGATATTGCAGCTCTTCGTTATCAATATAAGTATGAATACAAAAAGCTATATCATCATAAGCCGCATGAATTGAGTAATGATATTTTCTTACGGGTTTATGTAAGTTTCGATGACCTGGCATTTATTCCCCGTGATCGTTTTGAATGGATCGAAGAATGGTATGCGCAGGAAGAAAGAAAATACCTGGTGGGTGTTATTTCTTTTGATGAATTGAAGGAAAAAAACTGGTGGAAAGAAAATAATACATCCCTGATAGTGGCCGCAGACCCGGTTATTGAAGATATTGAAATCAGAAAATTGAAGAAAAAAAGCCTGGAACTGGCAGGTATACTGTAAAATTTGTTATTTGGTTTAAGAGGGTTTGTTTTCACAAGCCCTTCTTTATTTATATGCTGTACCTTTGCCGGAATACTGTCCTGCTATGAAGGAATTATCTGTTGTCATCACCGTTATGAATGAGGAGGAAAATATTAAACCTCTGCTGGAAGCTGTTCGTTCAGCACTTACCGGCATTGATTATGAAGTGATATTGGTAGACGATGGCTCCGTTGATAACACCAAGCAACAGGTGCTTGAACACGGCGATGAAAGAACGATCCTGGTTGAGCTAAGAAAAAATTATGGTCAAAGTACTGCCATGACAGCAGGCATAGACTATTCCCGCGGGAAATATGTGGCCTTGCTCGACGGTGATCTGCAGAATGACCCGACAGATATCCCTTCGATGCTGGAGCTGTTGAAAAAAGAAGACTGGGATGTAGTGGCAGGAAACCGTAAAAACAGGAAAGACGGGTTCATCCTCCGCAAAATACCCAGCAAGATTGCTAATGCGCTTATACGGCGTATGACGGGGGTGTACATTAAGGATTACGGATGCACCCTTAAAGTTTTCAAAAGAGAAATAGCAGAGGAACTGGGACTATATGGGGAACTGCACCGCTTCATTCCGGTACTCGCAAAACTTCAGGGTGCCAAAATAACCCAGGTAGATGTAAAACACCATGCCCGGATACATGGGAAAAGTAAGTATGGTATCAATCGTACATTTAAAGTGATGAGTGACCTGGTGCTGATGGTATTCATGAGAAAGTATATGCAAAAACCCATGCACTTGTTTGGCACCATGGGGTTTATCAGTTTCGGTATTGGTCTGCTGATAAATCTTTACCTGCTTATTTTAAAAATACTGGGACAGGATATCGGTGGTAAACCGCTACTTATCTTAGGGTTGATATTGTTATTGGGTGGCATACAATTTATCACCATTGGAATTGTAGCCGATATAAATGTGAGAACCTATTTTGAATCACAAAACAAGAAGACCTATAATGTGAGAAAAGTTTATCATGCCAAAAGAGAGATAAACCATACTTCAGATATTGCCTTATAATTATTTTATCAGCAGGTCTTTATTCTCGGAAAACCAGGTATAAAATTTTTTCAACCCCTCCCCGATCTGGGTTTGCGGATTGTATCCCAGCAAGGCTTTAGCTTTTGAGATATCAGCAAAAGTTCTTGGTACATCGCCCGGTTGTTCAGGATGTTTTTTAATGATCGCTTTTTTCCCGGTCACTTCTTCTATTGCAGCAATCAGTTCTTTTAAAGAAACCGTATAATTATTTCCCAGGTTAATGATCTCGAAATCTGAAGCGGTGTAATTGATAGCTCCGATTATACCCTGCACGGTATCTTCCACAAAAGTGTAATCCCTGCTGGTACTGCCATCACCATACATCATTACTGGCGTCCCTTTTACAATAGCTTTCGTGAATTTATGAATAGCCAGGTCGGGGCGTTGCCCCGGACCATATACAGTAAAGAAACGTAAGGCAATAAAGCGGATACCAAATAACTTACTGTACACATGCCCCATCATCTCACCGGAAAGCTTCGTGCTGGCATAGGGACTGATAGGCATCAGTTTTTCATCTTCCTTCCATGGATAATGATCATTAACACCATACACACTGCTGCTTGATGCGAAAACAAATTGCTTCACTTTCTTCTCCTTTGCAAACTCAAGCATGTTTTGCAGACCAATCACATTAGCCAGTTGGTAAGACATTGGATTCTCAATACTTGGCCTTACTCCTGCTTTAGCTGCAATATGTACAATACAATCAACAGGTTCTTTGATCAGGGCAGTTAACTCTCCTGCCGTGGTTACAGAAATATCATCAGGCAGAAATACAAAATCAGGCCTGTCTTTGAATTCCCTGATATTAAATTGTTTGATTTCGGCCGGGTAAAAGGGGTCAAAATTATCGATACAGGTAATTTTAACAGGGGAATGATCCCGGAAAATCGTTTTGATAAGGTTACTGCCTATAAAGCCGGCACCGCCAGTGATAAGGATATGCATGATACTACGAATTGCGGCAAGTTAGTAAAAATAAACTGTCTGACCGCTATGGCCCTTTTATTTAGCTACGGCAACGTTACCGTAGTTTTTTTGTATCAATTCCTATTGTTTAAATAGCTTTAACATGACATAATAAATGAAAATAAATGAAAACCATTCACCAGGTACACCCTGAAGATTTTGCAAAATATAATACACAGCAGATCCGGGACAGGTTTCTGCTCGAAGGACTTGTACAGGCTGATAAAATTGAATGTACTTATAGTCATTACGACAGATTGATCGTAGGCGCAGCCCATCCCGTAAATCAATACCTGGAGCTGGGTACATATGAGCAATTAAAAGCTGATTATTTTTTGAGCCGCAGAGAGATAGGTATCGTAAATATTGCAGGTAATGGCTCTGTATCTGTTGATGGAGAAAAATTTGAGTTGGAAAAACAGGATTGCCTTTATATCGGAAAAGGCAAACAAAAAATTGTCTTCAGCAGCGTTGATAAATCCTCCCCTGCAAAGTTCATTTTCTTTTCCTGTCCTGCTCATAAAGAATATCCAACAAGACTGATGAAACCAGCCGAAGCATTACCTGCTGAAATGGGAAGTCTTGACAACAATAACCATCGTGTCATCAATAAGTACATACACAACGATGGTATCCAAAGCTGTCAGCTGGTAATGGGTGTTACTAATTTCAAAAAAGGAAGTATCTGGAATACTATGCCGCCTCACCTGCATGACCGGCGGATGGAATCCTATTTCTATTTTGATCTGCCTGAAGGGCAACGGGTCATTCATTTTATGGGAGAACCGCAGGAGACAAGGCATATATTTTTAAACAACGAACAGGCCATCCTCTCGCCTGCATGGAGCATTCACAGCGGTTGTGCCACAGCCAGCTATTCATTTATATGGGCAATGGCGGGTGAAAACATGGTCTTTACAGATATGGATCCCGTTCCTGTACAAACATTGCTATAAAGACATATTCAGGGCAACCCTGAAAAATAAGATGCAATAATTCTTATGCAATAATAAGTATGCATAAAAAAAATGACCCCGCTATTAACAGAGTCATTTAAGTCGGGAAGACAGGATT
>CAZTKV010000093.1:0-10259 GCA_964614285.1 uncultured Chitinophaga sp.
TTCTTTGGTGATTCTATTACGGAACTGGGAGTAAAACCGGGCGGGTATGTAAAAAGGGTGGATAGTATGAGTAAGGCAGAAGGAAAGGGTGATCAATTTGAGTTTATTGGCGCTGGTATTGGAGGCAATAAGGTGTATGATCTGTATCTGCGGCTAGAGGATGATGTATTGAGTAAGAATCCTGATGTGGTTGTTATTTATATTGGCGTAAATGATGTATGGCATAAAACATTACTGGGTACAGGTACTGACCCTGATAAGTTCGAGAAATTTTATTCAGCTATTTTGAAAAAACTTAAAGAGAAAAATATTAAAGCTATTCTTTGCACACCTGCTGTAGTAGGAGAAAAGACGGATATGAGTAATCAACTGGATGGAGATTTGAATCGCTACAGCAATATTATCCGGGGCATTGCCGGGAAGAATAATCTTCCGCTGGTGGATCTGCGCCAGAAATTTCTTGACTATAACAAAGCCAATAATCCTGATAATAAAGAAAAAGACATTCTTACGTATGACCGGGTGCACCTGAATGCCAAAGGAAATCAATTAGTGGCTGATGCGATGTGGAAGGCTATAAAAGAAATTAAATAGCCTGAACCAGGTAATAATTTTTTTTGCCTTTTTGCACAAGTATATACTTGTCATGTAATAGCAGAGAAGTATCAATTTTAAAATCTGCTGCTTCTACTTTCTTTCTGTTAATACTTACGCCTCCGCCTTGTATATTTTTTCTTGCATTGCCCTTGCTGTCAAAAATGGCTGTTTCTGCCAGGAAAGAAACAATATCTATGCCTGCTGTAAATTTTTCTTTTGGGAAATTGCTTTTTACTATGCCTTCCATGCCTTCCAGGTCCTCAATACTCAGGCTTTCAGCCGGGGCATTTTGATTAGCAAAAAGTTTTTGCGTTGTTTCCACCGCCTTTTCATATTCTTCCTTTCCATGAACGAATACGGTTATTTCCTGTGCCAGTGTCTTTTGTAAGACTCTCTCTGCCGGATTCATTTTGTGTTCATGTATCAGCATTTCTATTGCATCTCTTGTCAGGAAAGTAAATATCCTGACCCATTTTTCTGCATCAGTGTCACTGGCATTCAGCCAAAACTGGTAAAACTGGTAAGGAGTTGTTCTGGCGGCATCGAGCCATACATTGCCGCTTTCTGTTTTACCAAATTTGCCACCGTCAGTCTTCGTAATTAGCGGGTTGGTAAACACAAATGCTTCGCCTCCGCATTTACGGCGGATGAGTTCGGTTCCTGTAGTCATATTGCCCCACTGATCACTGCCGCCCATTTGCAGTTTACAATTTTTGTGCTGGTACAGCCAATAAAAATCATAACCCTGCATCAACTGATAAGCAAATTCTGTGTAGCTGATACCTGTGTCCCCTTCAATCCTTTTTTTTACACTATCCTTAGCCATCATGTAGTTTACCGTTATATGTTTTCCCGCCTCTCTTAAAAAATCAATGAAAGAAATATTCCTGAACCAATCATAATTATTAGCCATCTCGGCGGCATTGGGTAGGGAAGGATTGAAGTCAAGAAATTTTTCTAATTGCGCTTTTACACCAGCCACATTTTTTTGTAATGTTTCTTCACTAAGCAGGTTTCTTTCTTCACTTTTACCGCTTGGATCACCCACCATTCCCGTAGCCCCACCCACCAATGCAATAGGTTTATGCCCGGCTTTTTGAAAATGCACTAATAACAAGATGGGAACCAAACTGCCTATATGCAAGCTATCAGCTGTTGGATCAAAGCCAATATAACCGGTCGTCATTTCCTTGTTTAATTGTTCCTCTGTTCCCGGCATGATGTCTTGTATCATACCTCTCCATCGTAATTCTTCTATCAAGTTCATATTTCTAAATCTATGATTTACAGTTTATAGTATTTGAAAAATTGTAATATCCTGCAAAAGTAAGGCAGTTTAAGTTTGTGGGCAGGCAAAGACAATATTTATGTAATTTGTTCGTTTTCAATGCTTAGTCTTTTGCCTCCACAAACCTATGAATTTACAGGGCTAAAGACTAATTTTACAAGCTATCCGTACATACTGAAGACATGTCTTATTCCATTGCTTATTTGAAAATTCAATAAATGAAAACGAACCGCTTATACCTGACCCTTTTTACTATCTTTCTATTTCAATTTACCAACGCACAATTCCGTAAATATTCCAACGAGTTTTTGAATATTGGTGCAGGGGCACGGGGGCTTGCTATGGGTAGTGCCCAGGTAGCATCTGTTAATGATGGTACAGCAGGTTACTGGAATCCTGCTGGTCTTGTAAGCATAAAAGATTATCCTCAAATCAACCTGATGCATGCAGAATATTTCGCCGGCATCGGTAAATATGATTATGCCAGTATTGCTTTTCCAACTGCCAACAACAAAAGAACAATTGGTATTACAGGGTTACGGTTTGCTGTTGATGATATTATGAATACGCTGTTCCTGGTAGAGCCAGATGGGTCTATTAACTACAATAATATTCAGTCTTTTTCTTCTGCTGACTATGCTTTCATTTTTTCGTTTGCACAAAAGATTAAGGAAACAGAAAGGAAGAAAATAAATTTTGGGCTGAACGCAAAAATAATTCACCGGAGTGTGGGCAAATTTGCCAAAGCCTGGGGCTTCGGCCTGGATGCAGGATTGCAGTTGCATAAAGACAAGTGGAGATTTGGTATTGCAGCCAGGGATATTACCAGTACGTTCAATGCATGGTCTTTTACTTTTACCGAAAGAGAAAAGGAAGTATTGTACCTGACCAATAATGAGATTCCGGTAAAATCTACTGAGCTAACGGCGCCAAGGCTGATACTGGGAATAGGTCATGAATTTAAGCTGGGGCAAAAAACAAGCCTGTTGGCAGAAGCCAATATTGACCTGACATTTGATGGCCAGCGAAACACATTATTAAGTGCCGATCCGGTAAGTGCTGATCCAAAACTCGGGCTGGAACTGAATGTGAATAATGTTTTTTTCCTTCGTGGAGGAATTAATAATTTTCAGAAAGCACTTGCTGATGGTGATACCGTGAACCAGAAAAAAGTGTGGATATACCAGCCAAGTGCCGGAGCAGGATTTCGTATACAGAATGTAGCAGTTGATTATGCATTCACTAACCTGGCCAACCAGTCAAACCCGTTATTTACTCATGTTTTTTCTTTAAGACTGAACATGGTTAATAATAGAAACAAAAACTAACTAATCTGTCTGTACCTGATAAACCTTTGATTCATGAAAAAACTTTTACTCCCGTTATTCCTTTTTGCTGGTCTGCTGGCTAATTCGCAGACGTATAATAACGAATGGATCAATTATAACCTGACCTATTACAAGTTCAAGATTGGATCCACCGGTCTTTACCGGATCAATCAACCGGTTCTTGCTACACTTGGTATTGGTAATACTCCTGCCGAACATTTTCAACTCTGGAGAAATGGGCAACAAATACCATTATACACAACTGTTCAAACAGGAGCGATGGGGGCTGCTGATTATATTGAGTTTTGGGGAGAGATGAATGATGGTAAACCGGATAATATTCTATACCGGAACACAGATTTTCAGCTGAATGATAAATGGAGTCTTGAAACGGATACAGCTTCTTTCTTCCTTACAGTAAATCCGGCCGGACCTAATCTGAGGCTTGTTCCAGCAAACAATAATTTACCTTCTGCTTTGCCAGTAGAGCCATTTTTTATTCACAAAGCAGGTAAGTATTTCAGAGAGAGAATTAATCCCGGATATGCAGCGGTTGTTGGAGAATATGTTTATTCTTCTTCCTATGATCAGGGAGAAGGATGGACTTCAAATGATATTAATGCAGGGGCTACAAGAACGGAAACCTTATTTAATTTATTTCCTTACACCGGAGTAGCGCCTGCCCCGGTATTGAAAATTAATGCCACAGGAAATTCTTTGGATCCCCGGCAGATGGTTACAAAAGTTAATAGTGCAACAGTAGATACAAGAGCATTGGACTTTTTTGATTATGTGAAAGTTCAGGTGCCATTCAACATTTCACAAATAAGCAGTGGTACAGCAGCCGTTGATGTAACAAATAATGGCGGCGGAAGAATGTCAGTAGCTCAAATTGAGCTTTCATATCCCCGTACATTCGACTTTGGCGGTGCCAATAATTTTTTATTCGAACTTCCTGCCAATGCGGCGGGTAATTATCTTGAGATCACAGGGTTTACTCATGGAGGTGTTAGCCCGGTTTTGTATGATCTGACTAATGGGAAAAGATATATTGGGGATATTACATCGCCGTCTACTATGGTTAAAGTGGCTCTTGAGCCTTCAGCTGTAGCAAGAAAATTGTTGCTTGTAACGCAGCAATCTTCATTTCCTGTAGCAGTCACTACTTTCCAGCAGCGAAATTTTGTAAACTATTCTGCCTCTTCAAACCAGGGTAACTATCTCATCATTTCTCATTCTGCATTGATGACTTCTACCGGTGGTGCGAACCCAATAGAAGAATATAAGAATTACCGAAGTTCTGCTGCTGGTGGTAACCATACAGCTAAAGTTTACCTGATAGATCAGCTTATTGATCAATTTGGGTTTGGTATAAAAACGAATCCTTTAGCTCTCCGGAATTTTGTTCGCTGGGCAAGAGCTACATATAGCAATCCCGTTAAAAATGTATTGCTTGTGGGTAAAGGGTTGAATTATTTACAGTATAGAACCTATGAAAGTAATCCTGATGTTGAAAAATTATCCTTAATTCCAACATTTGGCTATCCTGCTTCTGATAATATGATCACTGCAGAGCCAGGGCTTGATGGCATACCAAAAGTTCCGATCGGACGTATCTCTGCTATTAACGGGGACGAAGTAGCCATATACCTTGCCAAGGTAATTCAATATGAGCAGCAACAGGCCTTCTCTTCTCCCCTGATAGCTGATAAGGCATGGACCAAGAATGTGGTGCATGTAATTGGTGCAGCAGACGGCGCCCTTGGCTCTATACTTACAGCAGATATGGAAAGGTATAAAACTATCATTTCTGATACTTTTTATGGGGCTAATGTGCACACATTTAGTAAAGTCAGTTCCGCACCTGTGGAACAGGCAAGCAATGAAAAGTTGTATCAACTATTTGAGCAAGGAATAGGCCTGATGACTTATTTTGGGCACTCTTCTGCTACTACACTTGAATTTAATCTGGATAACCCTGACCAGTATAACAATGCAGGAAAATATCCTGTAACAATTGTAATGGGGTGTAATGCCGGTAATTTCTTCAATTTTAATACCCTTCGGTTTATTACCAAAGAAACCCTTTCTGAGAAATTTGTTCTTGCAAATCAGCGGGGGTCTATTGCGTTTATAGCCAGTACTCACTTTGGTATTGTGCATTACCTGGATATATTTAACTCCAGGACAATGACTGCTACTGCTGTATCGAAATATGGGAAGTCATTGGGGGAAATCCTGATCGAGTCTATAACGCAGGTATATAACCTTACTACCCAGAACGATTACTATGCAAGATTTCACTGTGAGCAAACTACATTGCATGGAGACCCCGCTCTAAAGCTTGACGGGTCGACGGATAAACCGGATTACGTTATTGAAGACCAGTTGATAAAGGTTAATCCCACATTTATTTCAGTGGCTGAAACGCATTTTAATGTGGATGCTAAATTCATGAACCTGGGTAAAGCAATTAACAAGAAAATAGTAGTCGAGGTAAAAAGGACTTATCCTAACCTGACTACGGAAGTGATCCGCAGAGATACTATCCCTGGTATTCGTTTTATAGATTCACTTTTGTATTCCATAGATATTGTACCAACAAGAGATAAAGGACTTAATAAAATATCGATATGTATTGATGCCGATAATACTGTTGATGAGCTATATGAGACAAATAATTGTATAACAAAGGATATCTTTATTTACGAAGACGAAGCAAGGCCTGTTTATCCCTATACATTTGCAATAATTAATAAGCAGGATATTAAACTGGTTGCGTCAACTGCCAATCCTTTTAGTGGTATAAAACAGTATACCATGGAAATGGATACAACAGAATTTTTCAATTCGCCTGCTAAAATAACCCGTACAATCAGCTCTTCGGGTGGAGTATTAGAGTTTACACCTGGAGTTCCTTTTACAGATAGTACAGTTTATCATTGGAGGGTAGCCCCCGTGCCTGCAAACGGACAGCCATCATGGAATAAGTCTTCTTTTATTTATCTGAGCAATACCGGGCCCAATAGCAGTGATCTTGGATACAATCAGTCTGATTTTTATCAGCACACAAAGTCTGAGTATGAAAGAATGAAACTTGATTCTGGCAGCCGTACATTCCAGTATGGGCCTGTTGATCATAATTTGTTTATAAGGCAGGGGACCTGGATTTCAAGTGGATGTACACAAGAGGCTTGCCTGGCAGTTTCGATTGATGGAATATCCGCCATCCGCCTGATGTGTTGGTTCTCTTCTCTTGTTTTTAACGTATTTGATCCCATATCGTTCAAGCCGTGGGTGAATCAACGGGTAACGGCGAATACTTATCCTACTTCTCTTGGAGAAGGCTTGTATGGCAGTACAGACAACAACTGTTTTGGAAGCACCAAGCATTTCAATTTTGAGTATCGCTACACAGATACATCAAGCAGGCGAAAAATGATGGATTTTATGCGTGATGTGATTCCTGATGGTGCCTATGTGGTTGTTAGAAACTTTACGCTGGATCTTGCATTTGGGTTTCCGAATGCCTGGGCAGCTGACTGGGCTGCTGATGAAGCATTACATGGTCCGGGCCAATCATTGTACCATTACCTGAAAAATGCAGGGTTAAGCAGTATTGATTCCTTTTACAGACCCAGACCCTGGGCTTTGGTGTACAAAAAGAATGATCCTTCTTTTATACCTAAATGGATAATGGGGGATGGTATTACAGATAATCCAACTTTGTCAGTGGAGTGCCCAACCAGGGATACACTTGGATTCATCACTTCACCAGTTTTTGGTCCTGCGAAGGCCTGGAAACAACTTAAATGGAGAGGAAGCAGTGAAGCGACTGGTGATACAGCCACTGTAGATGTAATAGGTATTACCTCTGCCGGAACAGAGCAAACATTATTTAACGGATTAACTGTTGCACAACAGGATTTTGATGTTTCATCTATTGACCCTTTACAATATCCTTATGTAAAGCTTAAAATGCGTACAGAGGATAATGTCAATTTCACACCATATAACCTTCGTTACTGGAGAGTCACTTATGTGCCCGTTCCGGAGGGTGCTATCGCTCCAAATCTATATTTCACCGGAAAAGATACTGTGGAAGTAGGGGAGCCATATAATTTCAAAATCGGGTTTAAGAATGTTAGTGAAGCCGCATTTGATAGTTTAAAAGTGAAAATGGTGATAACAGACAGGAATAATGTTCCGCATATTATACCGATGGCAAGAAGAAGACCATTAGCTGTAAATGATACATTGCAACTGGGTAATATTGTAAGCACAAATTCGTTGCCTGGTATTAATACAGTTTACATTGAAGCGAATCCGGACAACGATCAGCTGGAGCAATATCATTTTAACAATTTTGCCTACAGGAATCTGTATGTAAAACCAGACAGCCTTAATCCTTTACTGGATGTTACGTTTGATGGGGTGCATATACTGAACAGGGATATTGTTTCGTCAAAACCTGATATTCTGGTAAAGTTGAAAGATGAAGCAAAATGGATGATCCTGGATGATACAACTCTCCTTACATTGCAGGTTCGCTTCCCGAACGGTACGCTGAGAAGGTTCTATTTTAATAATGATACTCTCAGATTTACCCCTGCAGGCCAGGCTCCTAACCCTGACAATACTGCCACAATCAATTTCAGACCTTATTTCCAGCAGGATGGAGAGTATGAGATGATAATAACAGGAAAGGATAAAAGTAATAACGAAGCAGGAAGCATTGAATACCGTGTGTTGTTTGAGGTGATCAATAAACCAATGATCTCAAATATGTTGAATTATCCTAACCCGTTTACTACTTCAACTGCATTTGTCTTTACTATTACGGGTAATGAAGTGCCACAGAATATCAAAATTGAAATAATGACCGTAACAGGCAGAATCGTTAGGGAGATTACCAAAGATGAGCTTGGACCTTTGCGGATTGGAAGGAATATAACTGAGTTTAAATGGGATGGTACTGACCAATATGGACAAAAGCTTGCGAATGGTATTTATCTTTACAGGGTAGTTACTAACCTTAATGGTAAAGCGTTGGATAAATACAAGGCCCAGAATGATAATACTGATAAGTATTTCAATAAGGGGTATGGTAAAATGTACCTGATGCGTTAAAAAATATTCCCGAATACGTAAAGTCCTGCAAATGCAGGACTTTTTTTTACGCAAATGATAAACGAATTTTGCTGTTTGTACAAATGCATTCATTTAAAGCCTTCATAAAAAAGTATTTTTCAGGTTGGATGTATTACCGCCAGAAGCAGGCGGCGAAAAGATCCGATATGGATGCCTGGTATAACAGGTTAAGGGAAAAGTCTATAACGAAATTGTGCGAGGCCTCTTACGACAATTTCACTTATCATGGGGAAGATGGAATAATACTTTATTTGTTAAACCAGATGGCCGATGTGCCTTCAGTATTTGTAGATATCGGATCAGGAGACTGTATAAAAAGTAATTGTGCTAATCTTGCTGTTCATTATGGATGGGAAGGAATTTTTATTGATAAAAGTGAAAAACAGCTGGCTATAGGCAAACGATTTTATCAATCAGTTGTTGATAAAGGACAGAACATCCGGATCTTAAATGAAACGGTATTGGCAGATAATGTAAACGAGATATTAAGCAAAGCCGGGATGAATGGAGAGATTGGTTTATTGTCAATAGATATTGATGGTAATGATTATTGGATATGGAAGGCGATTGAGAAAATCAAGCCAAGAATTGTGGTGATTGAAGCTAAGGTGGAATTTGGGAAGAAAGATCTGATAGTGCCCTATGGCGATGATAATCATCATTCAGTCGATAAAATGTATAATGGAGCGTCGGTAGAGGCAATACGAAAACTGGGTAAAATGAAAGGATACAAAATGGCCGGCTCTAACAGGCAGGGATACAATCTTTTTTTTGTCAGGCAGGAAGAAAATATAACGGAAGAAAGTGTTGACTCAGTCTTATCTGATCCGGAAACAATACAATCATTTTACCCTGAATCATTTTATACAAAGCATAATTTTATAACGGTTAATTAGTAATAATGGCGAAGATTGGTATTAATATAGCAACTGGCAGCCTGCAAAAACAGGAAATGATTGTCGGGATCGATCTGGGCACGACTAATAGCCTGGTAGCAATCATTCATCCTGAGACAGGACAACCTGTTGTTTTGAAGGAGCATGACGGGATGGCTCTTGTTCCATCGATTGTGCATTTTGGAAATGAAGGGCAAATCGCAGTGGGTGATGAGGCGAAGAAATTCCTGATTACTGAACCAGAGAATACCATTTTTTCAGTTAAACGTTTGATGGGAAAATCGTATAGTGACGTAAAAGAGCATTCTTCTTTTTTCAGTTATAAAATAATTGATGATAATACTGAGAGCCTGGTGAAAATACAGGTAGGGGCCAGGTTTTATTCACCGGTAGAATTATCTTCTTGTATATTAAAGGAATTGAAAGCAAGAGCAGAACATATATTAAAGACTCCGGTCACTAAGGCTGTAATTACAGTACCTGCTTATTTTAGTGATGCACAACGACAGGCAACCCGGGATGCAGGAAAATTAGCCGGACTGGATGTTTTGCGTATTGTGAATGAGCCTACTGCCGCAAGTCTCGCTTATGGAATGGGTCTCAGCAGGGAGGAAACAAAAACTATTGCCGTTTATGATTTGGGCGGAGGGACATTTGATATTTCAATCCTCAGAATAAACGGAGGCATTTTTGAAGTACTATCCACTAATGGGGATACTTATTTGGGTGGTGATGATTTTGACAGGGAGATTGTGAAATGTTGGGCCACAGAATTGGGTATTACTGATGAAGAATTGAGTGTACATAAGAGTCTTGCACAAGAGCTTCGTCTTATGGCTGAAGAAGCAAAAAAATGGGTTAGCTTTTCAGACGAATTTATTGGCAAAGTAGCTGGACAAGAAGTTAAATTGACAAAACAGCAGTTTGAAAGTCTCATTCTTCCGCTGGTAGAAAGAACTATTCAATCATGTAAGAATGCTCTGAAAGATGCTGATCTGG
>CAZTKV010000094.1:0-2208 GCA_964614285.1 uncultured Chitinophaga sp.
TTCAGGGCCAGGCACTACCTGAGCACTGTTGACAATAAAGAGTTTTATTTTCTTCAGCCAGATGGGAAATTAAAAGCTAATCCCACTTTTATCAACGGGGTAAATCAGAACTTTAATTTGTTCAATATTGATATGGTATATACATGGCAGTTTGCTCCCGGTAGTTTTATTAATATAGTTTGGAAGAATGCAGTAGAGGATTTTGACGGGCAGATCCAGAGAAGTTATTTCAAAAACTTTGACAAGACGATGAAGGCAGATGATAATAATAATATTTCTTTAAAAGTGATATATTTTCTTGATTATCTCCAATTAAAGAAAAAGAAAAGCTGAATATAACTTTAAACAGCCGTTTAGAATATAGGCGGCTGTTTAATCCAGGATATTTCCGTACTCCGGCTTCCATTCATATTTCCAGCGGCGATGGCTCCACAAATAATTAGAAGGATCCTTGCGAATGATTCTTTCTACTTCGTTCTTATACATAACGGTAAGTTCCTGTGGCGTAAACTGTGAAGCGGATTCTGTCAGCACCTTACAGTCAAAGTGATAATGCCCTCGTTTTATTCTATTAAACCCAGCTATGATAACTGCTGTATTATTCTTCACGGCTCCCTTAGCAGGGCCTGTAACAAAAGGTGCGGGTTTTCCAAAAAAATTTGCCCAGTAGGCATTTGCCGGGTTTCCCGGATTCTGATCTGCTGCCAGCGCTAAAACATAACGATCTGAAAAAACCTGGTGCATCTTACTTTTGAATTCAGTAGCTGAAACCAGCACTGTTCCGTGTCTTTTTCTGAAATTATAAAATATCCGGTTCAGTATTTTGTTTTTAATGGGCATATAAACACCAACAAACGGAGCAGAAAGTTTTAAGGGATAAAGTATATTTACATATTCCCAGTTAAACTGGTGACAAGCCATTGCATGAACATTATATCCTTTCTGTATTAGTTCATTTATTTGATCAATATCAGCAGAGCTTCTTTTAAAAGCAGTTTTGGATGATATAGAAATGAACTTAACTGACTCTACAAATGTATCAATCAAGTTATGGTAAAACTGCTTGGCTATTTTCAACCGCTCTTTTTCTGCTTTTTCCGGGAAAGCAATATTCAGGTTATTTATGACCACATCTCTGCGGTATTTGAACAGATAAAATACAAACACATAAATCACATCAGAGATGAAATACAATACCCCGAAAGGTAGCTTAGATACCAGCCAGAGAAACCCGTATACAACATAATACATAGCTGGCAAAGATAAATACTATAAAACGATGTTCTGCACCAGGTGGCTCTTACCCGGATAATCAGTATTATAATGTAATCCCCGGCTTTCCTTTCTGAAGCTGGCGCCTTTTACAATCAGATAGCCAACAGTGATCATATTACGAAGCTCAAGCAACTGAGGTGATAAAGAACTGCTTTGATACAACTGTTCTGTTTCTTCCCAAAGCAGGTCAAGACGTCTTGAGGCTCTTTGTAAACGGACATCATTACGAACAATACCTACATAGTCACTCATTATCAGCTGTAGTTCTTTTAAACTTTGTGTTATCAGGATCATCTCCCTAGGTTCAGTAGTCCCTTCTGCATTCCAGTCTGGTAAAGACTCGTTAAATGATATTTCTTTTACTTTCTCTGCTGCATCAATGAAACAACGGTGTGCAAAAACCATTGCCTCAAGTAATGAATTACTGGCTAAACGGTTTGCACCATGCAATCCTGTACTGGCACATTCACCACAGGCATATAAACTCTTAATAGAACTTCTTCCCCATTCATCCGTTTTTATTCCCCCACAGCTGTAATGAGCTGCCGGAGCAACGGGTATCATATGTTGTGTTATATCAATTCCTATTGATAAGCATTTTTCATAGATATTGGGGAAATGTTCAGTAAATTTTTCTTTAGTAAAATGACGGCAATCCAGCCATACATGCTCCGTACCTGTTCGTTTCATCTCACTATCAATGGCCCTGGCTACAATATCACGGGGTGCCAGGTCTTTTCTGGAATCATACCTTTCCATAAAAGCCTCCCCATTCTTATTTCTTAATATTCCCCCATCACCCCGAACAGCTTCTGTAATTAAAAAAGCCTGCCCCCTTACGCCGGGTTCATATAAGGCAGTGGGGTGGAACTGAATAAACTCCATATTCTCAATTCTTCCTTTTGCCCTGTACACCATTGAAACTCCATCCCC
>CAZTKV010000094.1:2308-3786 GCA_964614285.1 uncultured Chitinophaga sp.
GCTACAGCATCAAGTAAAGCTCTTTCCATTTCCTTGCCTGTCACATCTTTGTGATGAAGAATACGAAACTCTGAATGTCCGCCCTCTTTTCCCCTCTTATATTCTCCGTCATCTTCTCTATCAAACTGAGCCCCCCAGTCAATAATTTCCTGCACCCTTTCCGGCCCCTCCTTCACTACAATTTCCACTACTTTCTCATTGCAAAGTCCGTCACCGGCGATCAGTGTATCCTCAATGTGTTTTGCAAAACTGTCATTCTCCAGGTCATTCACTACCGCAATACCGCCCTGCGCATATTTTGTATTGGTTTCATCTGCGGTGGCTTTTGTCATCACCAATACTTTCTTGTCCGGAAATTTACTGGCCATTTTCAAAGCGTAAGTCAGCCCTGCAATGCCCGATCCAATAACCAAAAAATCTGTTTTGTGCATGTGTCAAAATTAATTGGATGACCTGATATAGCGAATTGCCCCTTCAACAATCAGGAATTGTGCTAACCCATAAGTGAACATTATAACAATACCAGCTGTCTCAAACGCCTGGTAAAATTTATTCACAGCAAGAACCGAATCAGAAATAACAAAAAGCAATGCGCCTATCATCATCCATTTGCCGGCATTCTTATTATTAATGTATAGCATATGCATAGCCAGCATAAACATGATACTGATAACAACCCCGTAAATACGAACCGGCCATTTCATCTCATTCAAATAGGGCGACAACCAGGTAATAAGCGCTGCATAATAAATAATGACTACGAGCAATAGCCATATACTTCTCTTTGCTTTTTCTGCTAAACGAACCTTATAAAAGAAAATGATATAAAAAATATGTGCCAGTAAAAAGGAAGATAATCCCAGTAAAAAGAAAATATCCCTTTCACCCTGGAACATCAGCAATACATCACCACCCCATGAAAAAAATAATGCAAGTAATATCCATTTTTGCAGCTTGCTGCTTATGTTACCGGTTTCAATAAAAAAATACGCCGCTAAAAAAGGAATGATCAATGGCTTGGATAAATACTGAAGTATTTCGTTGTCCGTTTGTATTCCAACAATATCTGTCACCAAAGCAATAAAAAAGGCAATGATCCAAAGTCTTTTTTTCATACTGCAGATTTATGCATCTATCCAGGCATCACTTTCCTTTAATAAATTAATTAATTCATCCACCGCCACTTCACTGTTTACATTCCGTTTCACTACTTCTTTTCCTTTGTATAAAGTAATTTTTCCCGGACCACTGCCAACATAACCAAAATCTGCGTCTGCCATTTCACCCGGTCCATTCACAATACAACCCATAATGGCAATCTTTATCCCTTTCAGGTGATTGGTAACGGCCCGGATCTTTGCTGTTGTTTCCTGCAGGTCAAATAAAGTACGACCACAACTTGGACAGCTGATATACTCTGTTTTTGAGATCCTTGTCCTGGTGGCCTGCAGGATACTAAAAGCCGTATTATTAGTAAA
>CAZTKV010000094.1:3886-6178 GCA_964614285.1 uncultured Chitinophaga sp.
TAAACATCCTGCGAACAGACTGCATGGCATTACGATTAGTACTGCTCAGACAGATCACCACTGTCGGCTCTTCGGCCATACCATCTAAAAATGTATAATCATTCAAAGGAGTATCATCGTTGTAACAATCCTGCATCACAAAATTCAGCTTATCACTTTTTATTTCTGCCTCTGCAAAACCACCGGCTTCAAAAATGGGAAAATATTTTGTTTTGTCAACTGCCAGTATCCAGGTACCGGGATAAACAACCACTTTCAATGTTCCCGGTAATTCAAAATTCAATAGCTGGTTGCCTGTAAAAATATAATCAGCTGCTGCATCACTTATATTCCACTTATCCGTTGTTTCGCTATATGTATACCCGATACTTTGCAGGTGTTGCGGAGTTATTTTCTCTATCTTATGCAGGTCGGCTATTACTACAGGAACATGCCTGCCGCCAATATTATCAATGGGAAATGTTTCTCTCCTTTTATACTCAAAAGGATTGTAAGGCAATTTAGAAAAAGTGGGTACTGAACTGCTTCCTTCAGATGAGTTAGCAAGGTTATACCTTTTCACCAAATCTTTACAAACAGGTATCTCGAATTCAGGATCTTCTGTTAATGATACCCTGATCGTATCGCCAATTCCATCTTCCAATAATGTACCAATACCAATAGCACTCTTTATTCTTCCGTCCTCACCATCACCAGCCTCTGTTACACCTAAATGCAACGGATAACATTCACCAAATTCATCAGCCATTGTCTTTACCAGTAACCGGTAGGCCTGCACCATCACCTGCGGGTTACTGCTCTTCATACTCAGCACAATATTGTGATAGGCTTCTGCCCTTGCAATCCGTAAAAATTCCATGGCACTTTCCACCATCCCGTTTGCAGTATCGCCATAACGGCTCATGATTCGATCACTGAGAGAGCCATGATTTGTACCAATCCGCATAGCTGTTCCATACTCCTTACATATCTTTACCAGCGGGGTAAACCGTTCCCTGATACGATCTATCTCTTCTGCATACTCCGAATTGGTATACTCTATCTGTTCAAATTTTTTCTTATCTACATAATTACCAGGATTCACTCTCACTTTTTCTATAATCCTGGCGGCAATTTCTGCAGCATTCGGGGTAAAATGAATATCAGCCACCAAAGGGGTTGTATAGCCTCTTTTTCTCAACTCATTCTTTATATTCAGCAGGTTTTCTGCTTCCTTTTTTGAAGGTGCTGTTATACGAACCATCTCTGCTCCTGCTTCAATACAACGTATACTCTGCTTTACCGTGGCAATTGTATCCATGGTATCAGTAGTGGTCATAGTTTGTATCCGTATAGGATTAAAATTACCCAACAGCAGGTCGCCGATCTTAACTTCCCTTGTTTTAAGACGTTTATATTCAGTGAGTGATTCGCAGTAAAATTGCATATTGCAAAACTAACAAAGAACCCGCAGCTTGGTTTACCAATCTTTGGCTTGCCCGCCACCCGATTTTGATTTCTCTTTATGAAGGCGCTGGCTCACATCTTTTTCTTTCTGCTCCAGCAGCTTAAGACGCTGCTCTGCTTCTTTGGGGCTCATTTTGGGTTGCTGCTGCTTTTTCTGTTGCTCCTGTTGCTTCTTTTTGGGATTCTCTTTCTCCTCTTTCTTTTTAGGAGGGTTTTTCTTTTTTAATTCCAGCAGCGCCTTTTGCAGGTTTTCTCTTGCCTCTTTATCACCAGGATTTTGACGGAGTGCATTTTTGTATGCTTCAATACTTTCTTCCAGCTTTTTTTGCCCGGTAAGTACTACTCCTTTATTGTAATATGATTTTGACTTTAGATCTTTCTCTGTCGTTTTTTCTATCAATGCTGAAAACTCTTTTAAGGCCTCTTCCTGTTTCCCCTGCTTCTGCAAGCTGTTGGCCAGATTAAATTTTGCTGTGGTATTAGCAGGATTAGCTGCTACCGCCCTGTTATATTCAACTGCCGCCTTTTCAAACTGCTGTTGCTTATAGTACCCGTTTCCTTTTTGAATCGCCTTATCATCATCCTGTGATTTTGCAGGCAGTGAAACCAAAAAAATTACCGCTATCGAAAAGCATTTTTTCATAATGCCAGTTTCCTTTTACGTTCCGGAATAAAGTTTTCTGCCAATAACAAAACAAACATGGCCACAGCAAACCACATATAATAGGTTTCAAAATTCATTTGAGAAACATCACCAAAAGCTTTTCTCTCTATCTGGGATAATTGGCTCTTAATCGAAGCAATGGCTTCATCACTGTTTTGCAGCCTTATATAAATACCGTTTGT
>CAZTKV010000094.1:6278-10028 GCA_964614285.1 uncultured Chitinophaga sp.
AATGGCATTTGCAAATAAGCTTTACCGGCAAACAGTACCAGGGCTATCCTGTCATCCGGCATTTCATTGATCAGTTTATTGACAAATTGCTTGGCTCTTTCCAGTCTGTTGGGCGCCAGGTCAGCAGCCAGCATACTTTTGCTTACATCCAGGGCTATCGCTACATCAATTCCTTTTCTTTTTATCCCATCAGTATCTCCGGGTACCCTGGGATTCATTACTGCTATAATACCTGTTGCAATGGCGAGGATAAGTAATATGAATTTTACGATGAATCCCTTAGAAGAGAAGTTATCAACCAATAATTTTACCAGCTTCTTATCACCGATCTTCTTTAACGTATTTCGTTTCCAGTGCAGCAAATAAAGAAACAAAACGACAAGTATGGCAATAGCCACAAAAAGCCATATAAACTCTTTATATTGAAACTGCCAGTTCATCAGGTCAACTACTCAAAATTCATGCTACAAACCTCCTGTCTGCTTTAGATTCGGTGGAATTACATTCTCCCTTCAAGGAAGCCAAGTTGTTTTAGAATATCTTTCAGCATTTTTATTCTTACCGTCTGCATGTCATAATCCTTATCAGGTGATTCGATATTTAAAACAAAAAAATAAGGATGATTATTTTCTTCAATCCAGCCTACTATCCAGCCAATAGCATGGCCTTTTTCTGTAAAACCCCAGCCTGTTTTGCAGCCTAGCCGGTAGTTTGTATTGCTCTCAAACAACATGGCCCTCTTTACCATCTCCTGGTACGTTTTGAAAAAAGGCAGTTGATCGAAGTATAATCTCTTTACTAATCCTAATTGCTGGTCAGGGGTTATTTTAAGAGAATTGTTTAGCCAGAAACTGTCAACGGCAGTTTTAATTACTACTTTTTCTGTATCGGTTTTGGCGCCATACTTCAAACTGTCCAGCCAAAGCTGCATGGTATCCTTACCAATGCGCCGCGCCACTTCCTGGTAGTAATAAACAGAAGAAACCCTGAACGCTTCATACATGTTCAGGTCCTTATTCCAATCAGCTACCCGTCTTTCTACTCCATCCCATTTTATTATCATGCTGTCACTGCTGATCTTGCCGGTCTGCAAACCAATAAGTGAGTTAACAATCTTGAATGTGGAGGCGGGCAGGTAGCTGCTATCACGAAAGCGGCTGAGATTATGCACAGTAAATTTGCCCGAAGCATTATCCATTAAGGCAAAACAACCTTCCACTTTATTCTCGGTAAAAAATTTTTCAAGACTTTTATCCTGCTTTACATTATTAGGCGAGCAGGCAAATAAAATAACCGCCAGGGAAAGAGTATAAACAATTGTTCTCATTTCTGATGTTGAATTTCCGCAAAGTTAGCCGGATAGGAGTTGCAATACCCGGCTTGTTTAAAATTATTGCTGCCTTGTCAGCACTGCTTTCTGATAACCGCTTACCCTGTAACTGTGAACAAAAGGGACTTCATCGTTTCCCTTCCCGGTCGTTGCAGAGGCTTTGGCGCCAATAGTTAAAAATTCCACTATCAGTCTGTCATTGTCAAACCAGTAATTATTAAAAATAGTAGAGTTCATAACTGTAAAGGCACCACAAAACTTATTGGCCACCCAAAACTGATCGAGCACAATACCATTGTTCTCGTCTATTATCCAATGCCCTTTAGCGGTATCTTTTGCAATTAATGTATAAGGCCGGCTATCTTCAGTAGGTGAACCGTAGATAAGATGCCAGGTGTACTTATTAAGACTATCTGCAGGTTGTATTCTTAATTCCATCACTACAGTCTGAGGCTCTTTCACTCCTGTCTTAAACCATTTCAGTTCTCCCTTCCAGTTACCGATCCAATTTTGAGGGAAAGTGCCTGTTTGAGACAAACCGGATAATGAAATAATAATACTGAATACAGCAAAAAAATTCTTCATTCCTTATATTTTACTAAAAATAAAAAGTCCCGGTGATATGCCGGGACCTGAATGAGTTTAGTGATCCTTCACCTTAAAGGTAAATACCATTTTTTAAGCGATAGTGTTTATTACCCTGGCAATCCCTTTTAGTGGCTGCGCAAGAACTGAAAATAAACATGACTACAGCCGCTGTGGCCAGACAAAGCATTAACTTCTTCATACTTTTTACAAGTTGGGTCAACAAATTAATTAATGGAAATTCCAGAGGAATTGGGCGGGTAGAGTTTATCTCATCGTGTATAGAACGAAAGTAATATGTGAAAATTGTATTTCATAACTTCCGTTGATCTTTTTCCTATTTATTTATGAAAACATACGAAGTAGGTAACTCTATTAGTAGAACCCCGATAAATAGTAATTTTACCTTACTAAAGATTTGTCAAATACAACTCATTGCATTTCATACGGAAATAAATTATTTCAACACACCCACCTCTTTCCCAATCTTCGTAAACGCTGCTATCGCTTTATCCAGATGATGCTGTTCATGCGCCGCACTTAGCTGCACCCTTATCCTCGCCTGCCCTTTGGCCACCACAGGGAAGAAAAAGCCTATTACATACACAGCTTCTTCCAAAAGTTTTGCGGCCATCGTTTGTGCCAGCACTGCATCATACAGCATGATGGGAACAATCGGGTGATCGCCGGGTTTGATGTCGAAACCGGCTTCGGTCATTTTATGGCGGAAATATTTAGTATTATATTCCAGTTTATCTCTCAGTTCCGTTGTTTCTGTCAGCATATCCAGCACAGCAATAGAAGCACCAACAATTGAGGGAGCCAATGTATTACTGAATAAATACGGTCTTGATTTCTGGCGCAGCATATCAATGATCTCTTTTCGGCCAGAAGTGAAACCACCCGATGCGCCACCCAATGCTTTGCCTAATGTTCCTGTAATAATATCGATCCTTCCCATCACACCCCTGTATTCATGAGTGCCCCGGCCTGTCTTGCCAAGAAACCCCGAGGAGTGACATTCATCAATCATAATACAGGCATCATATTTTTCAGCCAGATCGACGATCTTATCTAATTGAGCAATAGTACCATCCATACTAAAAGAGCCATCGGTTACAATGATCCTGCTGCGACAAGCGGCTGCTTCCTTCAGCTTGGCTTCCAGGTCACTCATATCGTTATGCTCATAGCGGAAACGCTGTGCCTTACATAAACGGACACCATCGATAATGGAAGCATGGTTCAGTGCATCTGAGATAATGGCATCCTGTTCATTAAATAAAGGTTCAAACACACCGCCATTGGCATCAAAAGCTGCAGCATATAATATGGTATCCTCCGTGCCAAGGAATTGAGAGATTTTTTCTTCCAGTTCTTTATGAATATCCTGTGTACCGCAAATAAAGCGGACACTGCTCATCCCATACCCTCTTTTATCAATAGCCTCATGCGCTGCTTTGATCACTTTGGGATGGCTGGAAAGGCCAAGGTAATTATTAGCACAAAAGTTCAGGACCTTTTTACCGCCTACAATTATTTCAGCTCCCTGGGGACTTTCAATAATTCGTTCTGTTTTATACAGACCAGAGGCTTTTATCTCTTCCACCTCTTTAGCAATGCGTTGCACCAAATTTTCGTTCATGCGGCTTGATTTATGGGCAAATATAAGAATTGGGTCTGTTGAGTGTCTTATAGAACAACTTCACATGAATATGCGATTGCCAGCCGGAAAAAGAAATTTTAGGTTTGCGGTAACATTTTGAAAATTACTTTCGTCAAATAGCCTAAACCAACACCATGAAGCGGAAAAATTATCTTTTATTCAGCCTGCT
>CAZTKV010000095.1:0-5835 GCA_964614285.1 uncultured Chitinophaga sp.
AGTTTTTGGAATATTTTCCGGTAAAAATGATTGTGAATAGCTTGTTGAAAAAGCTAAAATCCCTATTTTTGCAACCCGCTAAATAAGCGGAAAAGGTATTCCCCTTTAGCTCAGTTGGTTAGAGCATCTGACTGTTAATCAGAGGGTCGTTGGTTCAAGTCCAACAGGGGGAGCAAAACCCGGCAAATATGCCGGGTTTTTTATTGTCATTCAAAGTAATAACTATCAACAATCAATCCGTGAAATGACAGCTATCATAATATACAGACTTGAGCAGGAGGTAACTTACAAGAAGTAAAACAAAATATTATGAAACAGCTATTATCAATGGCTGTAGTGTTTTTATTCCTGTTGCCTGGTTGTGGTCCCTCTTCCCATATTACCAGTTCATGGAAAGCAGAAAATGTACAGCCTAAAAAATTCAAAAAGATAATTGTATTAGGTCTTATCCGGGAAAAAGACAGAACCCTTCGTGAAAAAATGGAGCAACACTTGGTAGGTGATTTAAAAGACCTGGGTTATGATGCTATATGTTCCTGCGATGAATACAATCCCAAAACCTTTGAGAACATGAATGAAGAACAGGCCATCAGCAAGCTGCGCAATTCAGGCATTGACGCTGTGCTAACCGTAGTGCTGCTGGATAAAACGAAGGAAAGGTATTATGTTCCCGGACGGGTGCAATACACTCCCTACACTGTTTATTATAACCGGTTCTGGGGTTATTCAAGAACTATTTACGGAAGAATCTATACAGACGGATACTATACTGAAGACACCAAGTATTTCTGGGAAACCAACCTGTATGACCTGACCAGTAATGAACTGGTATATTCAGCGCAGAGTGAATCATTTGATCCTGCATCATCTGAAACCCTTGGACATGAGTATGGACAGATGATCGCAAAAGATATGGTGAAACAAAACATACTGGTGAACCTGAAAGAACAACCGGTAATGAAAGCGATGTGAGACAGCGTAATTAGTAACCTCTGTTTAAAGTAATTCTATGCAACAGCATAAGATTCTATTGTGGACAGGCCGTATCAGCGGTTTGCTTGTTACGGCCTTTTTTCTTGCCTTTTTTATTGGCGAAGGTCTTCCTGATATTATGAGTGGGATGGGCAAGGATTTATTACGATTCCTTCCATTTACCCTGCTTACTATTGTTGGTTTTGTTATAGCATGGTTTCGTCCGCTGTGGGGTGGCCGGTTATTACTGGCCGGCGCATTAGTAATGGGGGTATATTTTTTAAGTATCAAAGATACTTCTGTGGGCCTGGTGTATGTAGTACCTTCCTTACTTATTGGTCTTTGCTTTTTAGCGGCTGCCAATAAAGAACTGATCTAGCCTGCAACATAAATATCATATTTATATAGATGAGGGCTTTGTATTTTCATACCCGTTATGGATATCATCTTGTTCACCCTTTTTGCCCTTGCCCTGCTGGTATTATTAATAGCTGTGCTGATACGGTCAAAGAAGAAATCTCTTTTTGTACCTCCGTTGCCGGGCAATTACCGTATCATCCTGAAAGAACAATCAGCATTTTACAATCAGTTAGATGCAGCAAGGCAATCAGCATTTGAAAAAAAGCTGCAGTTGTTTTTAGCACAAGTTAAAATCACCGGTGTTAATACACCTGTTGAGGACATAGATAAAGTACTGATTGCAGCCAGTGCTGTTATTCCCATCTTTGGTTTCCCGGAATGGGAATATGTAAACCTGAGGGAAGTATTATTGTATCCTGATTCATTTAATCATGATTTTGAGCAAGAGGGAGGAGATCGCTCTGTACTGGGAATGGTGGGTGATGGTGCTTTGAATGGTGTTATGATACTATCACAACATGAACTGCGACAGGCATTCATTAATAAGTCCGGTAAATCAAATACGGCCATTCATGAATTTGTTCACCTTGTAGATAAAACAGACGGGACTGTTGATGGTATTCCCGAACTAATATTGCAGCAGCAGTATGTTCTTCCCTGGTTGCAACTGATGCAGCGGGAGATGAAGAAAATTCTGGCTGATCGCTCTGATATCAATCCCTATGGCGCCACAAATGAAGCTGAATTCTTTGCAGTGGTAGCAGAATATTTCTTTGAAAGACCGGATTTATTGCAAACAAAAAATCCTGAATTATACAACTTGCTCAGTACTATATTCAGACAGCAACCTGCCTAAAGGTTTTTTATAACGGAATATTTCCATGCTTTTTTCTCGGCCTTTTAGCTACTTTATTCTCCAGCATCGCAAATGCTTTGATGAGTTTTTTCCTTGTCTCCCTTGGCTCAATCACTTCATCAATAAATCCTCTTTCAGCTGCGGTATATGGATTGGCAAATAGCTCCGCATATTCAGCTTCTTTCTCCAGCAATTTTTTGGCAGGATCTTCCGCAGCCGCAATTTCACTTTTAAAAATGATCTCACTGGCACCTTTTGCGCCCATTACAGCAATCTCTGCACTGGGCCATGCATAATTCATATCGGCACCGATATGTTTAGAGTTCATTACATCATATGCGCCACCATATGCTTTTCTTGTAATCACTGTAACACGGGGTACTGTTGCCTCACTCAGTGCATACAATAACTTAGCCCCGTTTGTGATGATTCCATTCCATTCCTGGTCGGTACCAGGTAAAAAGCCGGGTACATCTACCAGCACTAATAAGGGAATATTAAAACAATCACAAAAACGGGTGAACCTTGCTCCTTTCTTAGAACTGTCAATATCCAGCACCCCGGCCAGGCTCATTGGCTGATTGGCTACAATACCAATACTTCTTCCTGCAATATTGGCAAAACCAACAACAATATTATCAGCATAGTACTTATGCACTTCAAAGAAAGAATCTGTATCACAAATACCTTCTATGACCGTACGGATATCATATGGCTGATTGGCACTGGCTGGCACAATCGTTTCCAGTATTTCCCTTGTCTCGTCTCCCAATGTATAAGGTTGCTTAACAACGACATCTTCGCAGTTTTGTGGCATATAGCTCAGCAGTTTTTTTACCTGATTGATACAATCCATATCATTTACTGCCGTAAGATGTGTGACACCGGATTTGGTAGAGTGAGTAGATGCTCCTCCTAGTTCTTCTGAACTTACTTCTTCATTGGTCACTGTCTTTACTACATTGGGACCGGTAACAAACATATAACTGGTATTCTCTACCATGATAGTAAAATCAGTCATAGCAGGTGAGTAAACAGCACCCCCTGCGCAGGGCCCCATAATAGCAGAAATCTGAGGTACAACCCCTGATGCCTGTACATTCCGATAAAAAATATCTGCATAACCACCCAGTGATCTTACACCCTCCTGTATCCTGGCGCCACCTGAATCATTCAATCCAATCATTGGTGCACCCGCTTTCATTGCCATATCCATGATACGGCAAATTTTTTCGGCATGTGTTTCAGATAAAGAGCCTCCAAAAACGGTAAAGTCCTGTGCGAATACATATACTAACCTGCCGTGCACGGTACCATAACCAGTTATAACACCATCACCATAAAATTGCTGATCACCCATACCAAAATCTTTTGTACGATGTGTAACCAATGCCCCGATTTCTTCAAAAGAACCGGGGTCCATCAGCAGTTCCACCCTTTCCCGTGCAGTAAGTTTTCCTTTTTTATGCTGCGCTTCAATTCTTTTTATACCTCCCCCTAATTTTCCCTCTTCCAATTTCTCTCGTAATATTTCAACTTTCGGTTTCATGTATTAGTTTTTTGAATGAAATAAGGTTTGTAGCCTTAGCTGGCTAATGTGCCAGCCGGCGTTTCCAACTGGTTGATTTATGTTCAACAGGGCTTAACATTTTCTTTCTTTCCTGCCAATATTTTACCGCTACCATAGCAGCTATCTCTGCATTGGCTTTTTGCTTTTCTTTTATCTTCTCCGGGGTATAATAATTTTTTACAAAATGAGTGTCAAATTTTCCGGAAAAGAATGCTTCATGTTCAAATACAAAAGTCCCGAAGGGTAATGTGGTGGCTACTCCTTCAATCTTATATTCTTTGATAGCCTGTAACATTTTCTGGATCGCTTCAGTTCTTGTTTTACCATGAACAACCAGTTTAGCGATCATCGGATCGTAATAAATCGGGATCGTCATTCCTTCTTCATAACCATCATCTACCCGTATTCCTTCCCCGGTTGGTTTTTCATATTTAGTTAATGTACCAATGGAAGGTAAGAAGTTATTCAGCGGATCCTCAGCATAGACCCTTAATTCAATGGCATGCCCGTTGGGTTTGATGTCATCCTGGGTGATCCCTAATTTTTCACCTCTTGCTATCCGGATCTGTTGCTCTACCAGGTCAAGCCCGATTATCATTTCAGAAACCGGGTGTTCCACCTGCAGACGGGTATTCATTTCCAGGAAATAAAAATTCAGTTTATCATCCACCAGGAACTCTACTGTGCCTGTACTAACGTAGTTGCAAGACTTGGCTACCATAACGGCTGCTTCACCAATTTTTTCCCGCATTTCAGGGGTAACAATGGCTGAAGGAGTTTCCTCCACTACTTTCTGGTGACGGCGTTGAATACTGCATTCTCTTTCCAGGCCATGTATTACATTGCCATACTTATCTGCCACCACCTGTACTTCTATATGGCGGGGTGAAGTCACATATTTTTCAAGAAACACTGAACCATCCCCAAATGAAGATTTTGCTTCACTGATAGCCCTTTCCATTTGCTCCTGCATATCATCAGCTTTTTCCACGATCCGCATACCTTTACCGCCACCACCTGCTGATGCTTTGATCAATACGGGGTAACCAATTTTATCAGCTACTTCTATTGCCAGGTTCACATCTTCAATAGCCCGGTCAATGCCGGGTACCATCGGGATATTATATTTTTTTACACTTTCCTTCGCTGCCAGCTTTGATCCCATAATCCGCATTGCTTCCGGTGTTGGCCCAATAAATTCAATGCCGGCATCTGTTACTTTCTGCGCAAACTCTGCATTCTCGCTCAGGAAACCATAGCCGGGGTGGATCCCATCCACACCCAGTTCTTTACAAAAAGCAATGATCTTATCTCCATTCAGGTAGGATTGGCTGGATGGGGCAGCTCCCAAACAAACTGCTTCATCGGCAAATAATACATGGGGCGAATGACGGTCAGCTTCTGAATATACCGCCACTGATTTTATCCCCATTTTTCGAATCGTCCGCATGATACGTAATGCAATTTCGCCACGGTTGGCAACTAATATTTTTTTCATTGCAATGTTTTTGATTGTTGAATTATTCTAATTCCACCAGCACCTGACCCTTATCCACAGCTTGTCCGGCAGATACTGCTATCCTTTTAATCCTGGCATTGGTGTGTATCATTATACTGTTCTCCATCTTCATCGCTTCAAGGATCAGTATCTTCTCTCCTTCTTCCACTTCCTGGCCTTCTTTAACTGCTACTTCAAGTACTAAGCCGGGCATAGGGGCTTTAATCTCTTTTATGTGTTTGGAAGAAACAGTACTGAATCCCATTCTGTCCAGCATCTGATCCAGTTCATCTTTTATCACCAGTTCAAAGGTTTCTCCATCCACTTCAATCTTTACCTCTTTGCCAGTGATATCTGATTCCAACAATTTAGCATTCACAGAACGATTGTTCCTGATGAGATTAAATTCTGTTGGATTTTTTTTTATGAAGTCTGCTTTGTCAATCTCTTCCTGGTTAAATGTGAAAACAAACTCATTTGCTTTAACCATATAGGTTTTTTTATTTTCTGCCATATAGCAAGGGATTTTCTTGTAAGTTAACTGATTCGGGAAATATTAAAAGCCGTTTCATGATAGCC
>CAZTKV010000095.1:5935-10007 GCA_964614285.1 uncultured Chitinophaga sp.
CTTACGGAAACAGACCCCTGTTTATCCGCTCCATGCAACGGGCAGCCGTCAACATCTACAAGACAGACAACAGCTATGAGATGCTGGTGTTTGCTCCCGGCCGCATCAAAGAACATTTTCATTTAGATGTAAATGGAAATGAACTCACTGTTTCTTACACTCCCCCGGAAGGCTTTCCCCGGCCTGAGTGGATATTACGGGAATACAGTCGTGGCGGGTTTAAAAGAAGCTTTACATTGGACGAAAGCATTGACACCAAAAATATCACTGCAAAATATGCAGATGGTGTGCTGCAGGTAAGCCTGCCTGTCATTGCCGGTAAAGAAAATGTAAAGAAAGAAATAGTGATCAGTTAAACATTGCCTTTTTCTCAAACGGGCATATAAAATGCCCGTTTGTATTTATTATTTATGCTGCTTTCTTTTTGTAAGTGCCCAATACAATCCCCTCACATTCGCTTTCCATTCCGGCAGCAGGTATACAAGAATAATTTCTTCGATCAGCTCCAGCATAGTAACAACAGCCGCTGTATAAAATAATAACAGATACGGTTGGCCGGTAAAAAAAGTCAGCAATAAAAATATTCCCTGCAAGAGGGCTGCGGTCTTTGCCAGCAAGGTATGAAAGTTGGTCATCTTACCATAACGGATAAATGCATATGCCATTTGGGTTAAAAATAAACCCAGTAAAATAATGAATACCCATTTTTGTTGCCTGATAAACTCAGGAAATATGACAAATAAGCCGGTCACTGCAACAGCGACAGTTAAATCGTCCCCGATAGAATCAAGCTTTGTACCTAATATACTGGTTACTTTATACTTTCTTGCCAGGAAACCATCAATCAGGTCTGTAAAAAAACTAACAGCCAGCAACCATTTAAACAGATCATACTGCTTTAGAAAAAGTAACACAAGTAATAGAGGCGCAGTTACAATTCTGTAAAGGGTAATTCCATTAATGACATAATAGCTCAGGTGTTGTTTATTATTGTTCACTTATTTACACTATTGAATTGCAGCAGGCTAAACTACTTTTTTCCTGTCATTTAATTCATTCAGCAATTGTAACACCTCTTCATCTTCTACCTGGGTAAAATCATCATAAAAATTTCCTACCCCATAAAACGGGTAAGGTGTATGCAGGCAAATAAAATCATCCACCAGTAGCTTTATTCGTTTCGATGACTCCTCCGCTGCAACAGGAACAGCTACTACAATTTTTTCCGGCTCTTTGCTCCGTAAAATCTTTATGGCAGATAAAATAGTACGACCTGTTGCCACACCATCATCAACAACAATGACAATTTTGCCTTTTATATCAACAGGCTTTTTATTCCCCATGAATTTTTTATACTTTTCTTCCAGTTGCACCCTGATGCGTTGTGTCTCTTCCCTGATATATTGTTCAGGCACTCCCTTCGTTTCCTCTATAATACTTCCTTCGAGGCTAACGGCGCCTATCGCAAATTCTCCGTTGGCAGGATGCCCCAATTTTTTGGTCATCAGTAAATCCAATGGAAAGTCAAAGTGTTTGGCAAGGTAATAACCAATAGGAACACCGCCCCTTGGCACCGCCAGTATCACACCTTTTTCATTTCGATATTTTTCAAGAAGGGGAGCCAGTTGCATGGCTGCGTCATATCGGTCGATGAAATACATATAATTATTTTTTTAGCGCAATAGTAGCGCTGTCAATAAAAGGATCCGTATTTACCAGGTATTTTTTAAACCAGTCCGCAGCTAATACAGCTACCTCTTGCAGCTTGCCTGGTTCCTCAAACAAATGAGAAGCACCTTCTACAATCATCATTTCTTTTTTACATTGTAACTGGTCATATGCCTGCTGGTTCAATTCAATCACCAGGTCATCCAATGAACCAATGAGTAACAAGGTAGGGGCTTTTATAAAGGGTAACACCTGCATGGCCAGGTCGGGCCGGCCACCTCTTGAAACAACTGCTTTCACTTTTTTTTCCAGGATAGCTGCTGCCCTCAATGCAGAAGCGGCGCCGGTACTGGCCCCGAAGTAACCTATTTGAAAATTTTTGAATACCGGTTGCTCGCCTATCCATTTGGAAACACCCACCAGCCGCTGGGTAAGTAAGTTAATATTGAACCGTGCAGCATAATGCAAATCTTCCTCTGGCGTAAGCAGGTCAACAAGAAGTGTTGCAATATGCTGATCATTTAATACTTCAGCCACATATTTATTGCGGGGGCTAAAACGACTGCTCCCGCTACCATGTGAGAAGATGACAATACTATCTGCTTTTTCAGGTAATCCCAAATGACCTTTGACCGTGACAGAGCCAACCGGAATAAACACCTCTTCCTGAATCTCTTTTTTCATCTTTATACACTTCTGCTGCCTGGTAAAAAATATCCGTCATTCATTAACGCTAACAAAAAGCAGGCTTTAAACATATACCTGCACTTCATTTCATATTGTGAATTTACATTGGCAAAAGAGCCTTTTTCGGTGAGCTCACTCATATAAATGAATGAACCTGATCATAGATTCCGTAGGAAAATTATAGTTACTTGAATCATAAAATGGAATTATATGCACATCACTTATTTGAAGGAGGATAAGGGTGAAAGGATAGATCTCACAAAATTCATCCGGGATAATTCTATCGACCTAAACAACACAAAGGACCTTGATGTTTTGATGGATGCGATCGGGGATGCGAAATATGTATTACTGGGAGAGGCTTCCCATGGTACGCATGAGTATTATACCTGGCGGTCAGTGATCAGCAGGCGGTTGATTCTGGAGAAAGGATTTTCTTTTATTGCAGTAGAAGGGGACTGGCCGGATTGTTACCGGGTAAACCGGTATGTAAAAGGTTATACTGATGCAGGCAGCAGCGCCAAAGACGTTCTGTCTGCATTCAACCGCTGGCCTACCTGGATGTGGGCCAATTGGGAAATTGTGGCCCTGACAGAATGGATGCGAAAACATAACGCTGCTCAGCCGGCAAATAAACGGGTTGGTTTCTATGGTTTGGATGTTTACAGTTTATGGGAAAGCCTGGAAGCTATTATCAACTACCTGGACAAAACAGATAAAAAAGCAAAAGAAGTAGCCATGCAGGCCTGGCATTGTTTTGAGCCATATAGTGAAGAAGAAGGGCAATCCTATGCCCGGGCAACAGCACATTCGTGGGTACCTGCATCCTGCGAAGCAGAAGTGGTGGACTTGCTGCTGGAGATAAGGAATAAAATGCAGCTATACAATACAGATCCTGAAGCCGTACTGAATGTGGAACGCAATGCCATGATTGCTGTCAATGCAGAAAAATACTACCGGGCCATGATAAAAGGCGGGCCATTTAGCTGGAATATCCGGGATCATCATATGGTTGATACGTTAAATAAACTGATGGATTTTCACGGTCTGCATGCCAAAGCCATAGTATGGGAACATAATACGCATATTGGCGATGCGAGGGCTACTGATATGCGTCTTGATGGCATGGTCAATGTGGGACAACTGGTGAATGAGATGCATTACCATGATGGAGTAGTTGCAGTGGGGTTTGGCTCTTACCAGGGATCGGTAATTGCCGGTCGTCGGTGGAATGATGTGATGCGGAAGATGAACGTTCCCCCGGCAGTTGCTAACAGTTGGGAATATATTATGCATAATGCCGGTGCTACAGACCGCCTGATGCTGATGAATCAATATGTAAAAGAAGTGTTAGGCAAAAAAGAATTCGGTCATCGTGCCATAGGAGTTGTCTATAATCCTCAACGGGAATTTGGTAATTATGTGCCAAGCATAATGCCCATGCGGTATGATGCATTTATTTTCTTTGATGAAACAAGGGCCTTACATCCCTTACACATTGAACCAGGTGGACACCAGATGCCGGAAACTTACCCGTTTGGTATGTGACAGAGGTATACGATACAGGAATGAATCATATCAGCAGTACTTGCTTCAAATACTTTATCCATTTATTTAACTTGGAATAAATTAACTTTCCCTGATAATCTTTCTTTATGCCTCTCAGTTATGCAGTATATGGTTCGATCAGCCTGGTGATCATTGCCCTGGTCATTTT
>CAZTKV010000096.1:0-7536 GCA_964614285.1 uncultured Chitinophaga sp.
TGATCCTTAATCAAGCAGTTTGGCTAAATCTATCAACTCAGACTGCTTGTATTTTTCTTTATCAGTATCAAAACATTTGCTGAATTCTTCAAGCAATTGCTGTACAACCTGCTTATTCATCCTTGGTTTGAAGTATGAAGTAACAGGAGGAACAGAGATGCGTTTAAAATAATTGTCTACATCCTGGTGAGTGAAAACCTGACCTGATGTTGGATCAATAAAGAATTCAACCTTGTGCAATGGGTCCGGGAGGTTTTCTTCGGAATACCCGGGCTTGAAATAAGCGATAATAAACTGCTTTGGGATATTAATAGCCCTCACGGGTATATCAAGCAGTTCGCAGAGAACTAAATACAAAATACCATTGCTGATCTGGTTTCCTCTTTTAGCTTCCAGGGTCTTATGCAACAGGAATTCGTTCGGCTCTTTGTAATTCGTTTCTCCTCCTTTTAAACCATAATAACTATACAGAATACTTGTTACAATATTGATCTGCTCCAGCGGAGTCAGATAGTTGTTCAATTCCAGCCAGATATTGCGTCTTACTTTTTCTATTTCCTGCATTACTGGTGTGGTGGAGATATCAGGATACTGAAATTTACAGGTGAGCATAGCTCCCAGCATAAGATCATGATGTCCTGATAAATTCCATTGACGAAAGTCCTCTGTAAGATCTGTAAAATGCAAACGATGAATCAGTAATTCGATCCGGCTTTGTATTTCTTCGTTGGGGGTGGTTTCCCAGAGATGTTCCAGGTTAGGAATAATTTCTTTCCCATAATCAACAATCTTGCTGGACACAAGTCCAAACACTTCTTCATCCGGATCATCGATTAAGGTAAACAGGGCCGATATTTCTTTGGTGGTTTCCATGGTAGTGATTCGTACACAAGATCAATATTGAAATCGAAACAGAATAGTTAAACTTTTCCACAAGTGGGGATAGAGTTCAAAGACGTTGGCTAATTATTACCACATCAAATACAGAATTTATAACTTTTTCCCTACTACCATCCAGTCCCAGGGTTTGGGTTCTTTCAGCCATTTTGGTGGCTTATGAAATTCAGTGGTCCAGTTGTATTCGATTTTTTGAAAACTTTCTGCAATGAAACCAGCGTTATGTAACAGCAGTTGTAATTCCTCTTTCAGGTAGTGTTTATGTGGTACCTCATCAATATCTGCATTACCCTGGCGGATATTATTCCATTTTCGGATGGCTTCTTTTCCATTTTTTGTGGCAGGGAAAAGATTTTTATCGATTTTGTATTGTTGCTGAATGATACTGGTAAGCAGGTGTGACTCCAACGAGGGAATTGTGATGACAATACGGCCACCTTTCTTCACACAATTACCAAGAGAGTTAAAGAACTTATTCCTGTCTTTTTGAGAAGGAGTAAGAATGGCATTGATGCAAATACCAAAATCACAAGCCGGTACTTTTGTTTTCCTGCCACTCATATCTGCCCGCAGGTATTCCACATTTTTGTATTGCGGGTATAATTGTTGTGCTATTTCTAGATTCTTTACCGATATATCAAGGGCCACTACTTTTTTAAAGATGGGGGAGAGCACCGGCAACCATTTGCCAATAGCGCATCCGATATCGATCACCGTTTTATTCTTAGAAGCATATTTATTTATAACAGCACGGATAAGGGCTTTCTTATCGTTGTGCAGCACATCGAATATTTCTTCTCCGTAAGTGGGGGCTATTTTTTCCCAGTAGGCTCTTTTCATTTATAGTTGAATACGATGCTTACCATGATCATTTCTTCTTTGCAGCTTTTTTCTTTACTGCTGCCTTTTTAGCAGGAGCTTTCTTTGCTGCAGGTTTTTTCCCCTTCTTTGTAAATGCACCCGGAATTTCCGCTTCAATAAATTTCTTCACATCATCCAATGTAAATGCAGCTGCATCTTCTGCAGTGTATTTGGTATCATCTGCTTTCTTAGGCATGCGGATGATCTTTTTACCAAACTTGATGATGGGTCCCCATCTTGCATTTTCCACCGAAATCTTATCATCAGGCCAGCGTTGTATATACCGGTTGGCTTCTTTCTTTACTTTGGCATCGATCAGTTCATCCATTTCAGCCTGGGAGAGATTGGCAAAATTGTAACGCCTTGGTACATTGATAAACATACCATCCCATTTGATATAAGGGCCAAATCGTCCGGTACCTTTGGTAACCGGTTTACCATCATACGTACCAACCGGCGCATCAGCGATCTGTTTTTGTTTAATATGTTTGATCGCAGTTTCCAGATCAACAGTGGAAAGATCAGTGCCTTTCGGCAGTGAAATAAAATCATCACCCCATTTTACATAAGGACCGAAGCGGCCAACATTTACCGAAACATCTTTATCCTCATACTGGCCCATCGTTCCCTGTGCACCAAAAAGATTCATTGCTTCTTCAAACGTAATGGTCTCAATACTCTGCCCGGTGGGTATCTTGGCAAAACGTGGTTTTTCAGTATCGTCTGCCACGCCTATCTGGATCATCGCACCATAACGACCCATCCTGGCTACCACTGGCTTGCCAGTTTCAGGATCGACGCCCAATTCTCTTTCACCTTTAATACGTTCAGCAGTTTCAATTGTTTTTTCTACATCTTTTTTAAAAGGACTATAGAATTCATGGATCATTTTATTCCACTTCATCTTGCCTTCTGCCACTTCATCAAACTCTTCTTCTATCCTGGCAGTGAAGCTATAATCCATTATGTCATCAAAATATTGTTTCAAAAAGTCAGTAACAACCAAACCGAGATCAGAAGGGAAGAGTTTTGATTTTTCAGCACCGGTGTTCTCCTGTTCCTCCAGTTTGCTCACTGAATCCTTTTGCAGTTTGAAGACTCTGAAATCACGGCGAACTCCTTCTTTATCTCTTTTCTCTACATATCCTCTTTTTAGAATTGTAGAGATTGTAGGAGCATAAGTGGAAGGACGACCAATACCCAGTTCTTCCAGCTTTTTTACCAATGAAGCTTCCGTATATCTTGGCAGCGGACGACTGAAACGTTCCGTGGCTTTCATTTCTTTCAATGGCAGTTGCTGACCAACAGTTAATGGCGGCAACATGCCTTCGTTCGCTTCTTCTTCCAGTTCGTCATCATCTTTGTCCTCACGGTATACTTTCAGGAATCCATCAAATTTCAGTACTTCACCACTGGCAGTTAGTTCTTCTTTATTAGTAGATATCTCAATTTTTGCTATGGTCTTTTCTAATTCTGCATCCGCCATCTGGCAGGCCATGGTTCTTTTCCAGATGAGTTCATATAATTTTTGCCAATCAGCTTCCGGCACTGACGAATTACTCATGTAGGTAGGCCTGATAGCTTCGTGGGCTTCCTGAGCACTTTCATTTTTATTTTTATACTTGCGGAACTGGTGATATTCTTCACCATACATGCTTTTCACAGTGTTGGTAATATCCCCAAGTGCTGTATTACTAAGATTCACACTGTCTGTACGCATGTAGGTAATATACCCGTTCTCGTACAGCTTTTGTGCGATCAGCATTGTTCTGGATACACCATAACCTAATTTCCGGGAAGCTTCCTGTTGTAAGGTGGATGTAGTAAAAGGAGGAGCAGGGGAACGTTTGCCGGGTTTTACTTGTATATCTGTAACCTTATAGCTGGCACCGACGCAGCCTTTTAAAAAGGCTTCTGCATCTTCAGCGGTATTTTGCTTTTTGCCTTCTGCAGCAAAAGTTACATTCTTATCAGTAACATCTTTTGCTGTAAAAGCAGCTTCAATTTTAAAAGTGCTTACCGGAACAAAAGCATTGATCTCTCTTTCTCTTTCTGCTATCAACCGTACCGCCACACTTTGTACACGGCCTGCACTCAGGTTATTTCGCATACTCATCTTTCGCCAGAGAACAGGACTGAGTTCAAATCCCACTATACGGTCTAATATTCTTCTGGCCTGTTGTGCCATCACCAGGTTCATATCCAGTTTCCGCGGATTTTGAACAGCCGCTTGAATGGCCGGTTTGGTAATTTCGTGGAAGACGATCCGTTTTGTGGTTTTAGGATCAAGACCCAGTACCTCACATAAATGCCAGCTAATGGCTTCTCCTTCACGGTCCTCATCCGTTGCCAGCCATACTTCTTCAGATTTTTTAGCCAGCGATTTGAGTTCATTCACCACTTTTTCCTTTTCGGCCGGTACTATATAGGTAGGTTCAAAATTCTTTTCGAGATTGATACCCATTCCCGCCTTTTCGAGGTCACGGATATGCCCAAAGCAGCTTTTTACCTGGAAATCTTTTCCCAGGATTTTTTCAATCGTTTTCGCTTTCGCAGGGCTCTCTACTATCAATAAATTTTTCGCCATAAGGGATACTGTATTATATCACAAAACCGCTTTTCAGCGGCCGCAAGTTAGGACAAGGATAATAAATTTTTCCCGAAACATTATTTTCGGTTGAAAGAGGAGGTACTTGAAACGGTTTATGAACACTGTTTATCTGCCTGTAATTCAATTATAATTTTGAAAGGAAATGGGCTGAAATCAGCTCTGCCCAACGCTTGTATTCTTTTCCGGAAGGGTGTAAGCCATCAGCAGTAAGTAAAGAACGATCGGAGGCGGCTTCCCTTGTCCAGTCGGTTATATATATATATTGTATGCTGTATTTGCCCGCAATGCTTTTACATACATTATTATAAGTGTCAATTTCAGAAGTAATTTGTTTTCTGTCCCTGCCCTGCCCGTCCGGCAGGCAGGCTTCAGCGAAAGGAGTGACTCCCCAGTCAGGAATAGAAATGATAACCACCCGGCTGCGGTCATTGCCGGCAAATTGTATGGCTTTTTTCAATAATGCTTCAAATTGGTCTCCAAATTCATTCACCGGTCGTCCCCGGTATTGGTTATTGACACCGATCAGCAGGCTTACAAAATCATACTTTTCTAAAAATTGGTGTTCGTTGATGGCAGATTGCAATTCATCTGTTGTCCATCCTGTTTTAGCAATTATTTCCGGAGCATAAAATGAAACTCCTTTTTTTCTCAGCATCTGTATTGCCTGGTTAGGATAATTATCAGCAGCAGGTACCTGTTCTCCGATAGTATATGAATCGCCTAAAGCAAGATAAGTATAAGTCATGTTGTTCAAATTTGTGAGTCGTATCAGATCATTGCCCGGGTTTACAAAGGTGAAAATAAGCAGAAGAGAGTATATATATGTCTTCATAAGAATTCCGTAATAGCTTTGGTCACTTTGTTTTCCCGGTAGATACGGCTGTGTCCCAAACCTTTTGTAATTACGAATTCAATATTTGGATGGTTTTCTGCCTTCACTTTCAGTGCATCGCTGAGCGGGGTCGTGTCATCCTCTTCATCATGTATCCACAGCACTTTGGCTTTGATGTGTTTCATAGCCCTCCTTATCGAATACCATGAAGGGGTGACGCCTCCTTTTTTAATGATCACTTTATCAAATTCAGTTCGGATGGCCGGGTCTAACTGTAAAAAATTAAAGAAGGTTTCAATAGCTGTAGAAGTTTCGGTGGCAGGTGCAATTAAAACGAGCCTGTATTCTCCGTTATGGCTGATCTCTTCCAATGCCAGGCTTATGGCTAAGCCTCCAAAGGAGTGCGCCATGAAAGATTGTACAGGGCCATACCGTTTGTTTATTTCTAATATCGTTTTTTTATACAGGGGAGCAGTAATTTGTTTACCGCCACTTCTTCCATGTGCAGGGGCATCAAAGGCAAGTACTTCATATCCTTTTTTTATCAACGGTCTTATATACCTGTCGAAGTTGACAGCAGAAGATTCGAAACCATGAATGATAAGGATCTTCCTCGTGGCAGGATGATTCCACCGCCATCCTTTTACTGTAATTCCATCTACTTTGCATTGGAGTTTTTCAGCCTGTTCAAATATTTTGGGTGGTTGTTTCCTGTTTCGTCGTTGCGGGGTGCAAAAAAGTTCAAAGGCTTTTTCAGCGGCTTTCTTTTTCGACACGGCTGCCCAGAGTGCAAATTTTGTTTTGTAATATTTTAAAGCTATCCTTTGTGCCAGTTTCAAACCTGCCATTGGGTTAATTTTCTTTACTGTAATTTGCAAATCTATTTAATCATTCACTAAACTTCCCTGCGGGGTTTGCGATATGGATATTGTTATCATCGGTTCCGGGAATGTGGCTGCAGTACTTGGCAGAAAATTCAAAGCTGCCGGGCACACAATTCTGCAGATATACAGCCGTAATGCTTCGGCAGCTTCTGGACTGGCATATGAGTGGGATACAGAATCCACTAATTATATAAGCCTGATCAATAAAAATGCTGATGTGTACCTGGTTACGGTGAATGATGATGCTATTGGGACGGTGGCAAAAGAACTGTTGCTGCCTGGAAAGATAGTGGCACACACAGCAGCATCAGTTCCCAAAGAAATATTGAAAACTGTTACGGCTCATTATGGTGTTTTCTATCCTTTACAAAGCCTTAGAAAAGAAATGAATTATTCTCCCGATGTGCCTGTTTTCTTTGATGGCAGTGATGAGCTTACCAAAAAGAAACTGGAATTACTGGCGCATTCCATAGCAAAGGAAAAAGTAACAGAGGCGGGTGATGATGCCAGGCTGAAACTGCATGTGGCTGCTGTTGTTGTCAGCAATTTTACCAATCATATGTATGTAATGGCAGAAGAATACTGCCGCAAAGAAGGGCTTGATTTCAGGCAATTGCTGCCACTTATTGAAGAAACAGCTTCAAGAATAAAAGATATTTCACCCCGGCAGGCACAGACAGGCCCGGCCATCCGGCACGACAGCGAAACAATACATAAGCATCTTGAGTTGTTAAAACAGCATCCTCAGCTAAAGAACCTGTATATATTATTGACAGAAAGCATACAGCAATTCGCCTGATAGTTTTCCTGAACAAGTAAATGTATTCTTTGTTTTACCATTACTTTTGCACTCCGCTAGACCAATTGCGGCCGAAACTGAAACGAAAACAGGCGAGATGTACAAAATCAGATTTAATTTTGAACAACCGGGGGTGGAACCGGTAACATTGACCAATATTGAGGCAGGATATAGTTTGCTGGAAGTAGCCCTGAAGAATGATATAGAGCTTCACCATAACTGTGGTGGCGTATGTGCCTGCAGTACTTGTCATTTGTACGTGGAAAAAGGCGGGGATTTTTTAGAGGAACTGAGTGACAGGGAGGAGGATTTTATTGACAGGGCTGTAAACCCAAAACTTAATTCAAGGCTGGGCTGCCAGTGCCTGTTGCAGGAAGGAAATGGGGAAATAGAAGTAACACTGCCAGACCAGACACAATTTTTAGGAGAATAAGCAATTTTATAATTAAGAAATCAGCACAATAAGTATTATGAGTCATTTTGAACCACCGATAAACTGGAGCGATCATGAAGACATTGCACTGAAACTGTATGAACGTTTTGGTGATGACTTTAATGAAGGAAAGATCTATCGGATCCGGTTCACTGATTTGTTAGAATGGATTTTGCAGATACCGGGTTTTCAGGGTAAACGAGAGGAAAGTAATGAAGG
>CAZTKV010000096.1:7636-9995 GCA_964614285.1 uncultured Chitinophaga sp.
CAATTACCACTTTCGTTTTTGATGTGGATGGTGTACTGACAGACAGTACCATTTTAGTATTGGAGAATGGTTTGCAGGCAAGACGAATGAATATTAAAGACGGATTTGCTCTTCAGATGGCTATCAAGAATGGATACCGGGTAAAGGTTATTTCAGGAGGCAATTCCCCGCAAGTAGTGGACAGGCTGGGAAAACTTGGTGTTAAAGATGTGGAAATGTCGGTGATGGATAAAAGATCATTGTTGTCGAAATATATAACTGACAATGGATTGAAAACAGAGGAGGTATTGTATATGGGGGATGATCTGCCTGATATTCCTGCCTTACAAATAGCAGGGCTTGCCTGCTGTCCTGCAGATGCAGTAAATGAAGTGAAGGAAGTTGCGCACTATATTTCGCCTGTTAACGGCGGTTTTGCCTGTGTAAGGGATGTTATAGAAAAAGTACTTAAGCTGAATGATCACTGGCATTACCGGGTGGATATTACTTCACGGTGATACTGATTTTGCAAAGCTATTCCTTACATCGGTCTTCTATTGTATCTTTCCGTAAATTATAGTCATGAGATTGATAGCAGGCTTTTTGCAATTGGTACGGCTGCCCAATCTCATTTTCATTGCACTTACACAACTGCTTTTTCAATTTTGTATTTACTATCCTTTGTATAAAGGAGGAATTCCGGCAGGTGACACTATGCATTTCGCTTTTCTGTTGCTTGCTTCTTTGTTCATTGCTGCAGCAGGTTATGTGATCAATGATTACTTTGATATTAATATTGATGAGGTGAACAAACCGCAAAAGCTGGTGGTGGACAGGATCATCAGCCGGCGTTGGGCCATTGCCTGGCATTTTATGCTTAGCACCAGCGGTATCCTGCTTACGGTACTGGCTGTACCATTTTTAAGTAAGTGGTATCTTATCCTGGCGAATATCTGTTGTGTAGGATTACTATGGGTTTACTCTACCAATTTTAAAAAAAGTTTATTGATAGGTAATGTGGTGATTTCGGTACTCGTTGCCTGGACGATCCTGATCATCTTTTTTTCCAAGGTATCAGCCGCTGATGCCGTTGGTCTTGGTGAGGGGTCTCATTATAAGTTTTTTCGGCTGGCATTTTTGTATGCAGGCTTTGCTTTTATTACCACCCTGATAAGGGAAGCTATAAAAGATATAGAAGATATGCCCGGCGATGAACGATATGGTTGCCGTACGATGCCGATTGTATGGGGAGTGAATGCGGCCAAAGTATATACAGCTGTCTGGCTTATAGTACTGATAGCGATCCTGGTGGTGGTACAGGTGTATGTATTACAGTTCCGCTGGTGGTTGCCGGCTGCTTATAGTATTGTATTGGTCATTGCCCCGTTAGTCTATATATTATCAAAATTATTTGCAGCATCCCGTACGGCGGATTTTCACCGCCTCAGTAACTGGATCAAATTGGTAATGCTAACCGGTATTCTATCTATGATATTTTTCTATTTCTATTTATGAACAAAATAATTCTTGCTTCACAATCACCTCGGCGAAAACAATTATTGGAGTGGGCGGAAGTACCTTTTGAGATTATAGTAAAAGAAACTGATGAACGGTTCCCGCCCGGACTGATACCTGAGGAAGTAGCAATTTATATTGCCAGGAACAAAGCCATTGCAGTACAGCAATCTCTCAGCACCCAGAAAACAATAGTGGCTGCTGATACTATTGTGGTACTGGGAGATAATATCATCGGCAAACCGGTTCACCGGGAAGATGCGGTGAGTATATTATTAGCATTGTCCGGTGAGAAACACCGGGTGATTACAGGTGTGGTTATACGGAAGGGAAATGAGGAAGTGGCATTTGCCGATACAACTGATGTTGAATTTCATAATCTCTCAGTCAGCGAAATAGAATTTTATGTTGAAAAATACAAACCCTATGATAAGGCCGGTGCTTATGCCATACAGGAATGGATAGGAGTGGTGGGTATTAAATCTATCAATGGTGATTTTTACAATGTGATGGGCTTGCCGGTAAGCAGGGTGGTGAGGGAGTTGAAGAAGATGGAAAGAGATTAGTGGTGAATCTGCCCACCGGCAGATAAAGTATGTGGGGGCAGGTGATAAGGTATCCGGGGATTTTCTTTAATTTAAATTCCATAAACCTTAACACCAATGACGGAACGGTTGCTGCAATTTATCTGGCAATTTCAATATTTTAATAAGACGGAACTGACTACTACCGGCGGGGAGCTTATACAAATAATTTTTCCGGGTCAATACAATACAAACCAGGGACCTGATTTCACTGATGCAAAGATTCGTATCGGTAAAGCTACATGGGCCGGAACAGTAGAACTGCATATCAAAACTTCAGA
>CAZTKV010000097.1:0-3453 GCA_964614285.1 uncultured Chitinophaga sp.
TTACTTCCCCATTCATCAGAATAATTCAATCCTGCTGAAGTTGACCTGATAATACCGGTAGTTCCGGTTCCTCCAAACATACCACCAAAACCTCCACCACCTCTTCCCCCAACTACCTGCATACCGCCGCCGCCAAAATTTCCTCCACCACCGCCGCCGCTGAAGCCGCCCATCGAACTGATGATATCTGAAAAAGAAAAACCTTGTTTATTAATATTATTACTGTTGAACAATAAAGAGATTCGCTGGCTACCTGTAAATTTATTGATGCTCAGGTTTCCTTCATACCGGCCCTGGTCTCCATGAGCAGCCAATACTCTTCCAAAGTATCCTTTGTTGCGGTCTTTTTTCAGTTTGATATTAATGGTCTTGCTGCGGCTGCCATCATCTATTTTGGTGAATTTGGCCTGATCACTCATATCATCAAATACCTGCACACTCTCCACCATGTCTGCGGTGAGATTTTTGGTAGCCAGTTTAGGATCATTGCCAAAAAACTCTTTTCCATCAACCAATATCTTTTGCACCTGCTCTCCTTGTGCTTTTACGGTTCCTTCTTTATCAACTTCCATTCCCGGTATTTTCTTCAGCAAGTCTTCTACTGTAGCATTCGGCTGGGTTTTAAAACCACTGGTATTGAACTGCACCGTATCATTCTTTACCTGTATGGGAGATTCAGAACTGATCGTTACTCCTTCGAGTAATTTATAATCCTTCTGAACAGGAAGATTTCCCAGGTCAATTACTTTATTTGCATCTGTAATAGATATCCGTTGTTTGATCTCGGTGTATCCTTTACTGGAAATGATAAGGCGGTAGTCGCCGGTGGCCAGCCCTTTTACTTCAAACGCACCTTGCTTATTGGATAATGTAAAGGTGACAAGGGAAGAATCTTTCGCATGCAATACCGAAACGGTGGCATCGGCAATATTCATTTTGGCAGTGGTATCCACCAGCTTGCCTTTTATGCTGCCGTCAGCTTTTTGTGCCTGTACATTTGCCAGGAAGGCAATCAGTAAAAGGGATAAGGTAAAAATCTTCTTCATAATCAGTGAAATAAGTGTACGAAAATAGACGTAAAGGGCCGAAACAACCTTCGGGAAATGGTTCTTTTTGGCAAAAAGAGGGATGAATTGGCCGATTTTACCGATGAATGGGCTAGCTAAATAAATACTCCACATCTTCTCTCGTCAGTGTCTTTACAAAAGAAGCATCATCAGAGATGATGTCTTTGGCCAGTGCCCTTTTCTTTTCCTGCAGCTGCAGTATTTTATCTTCGATAGTGTCTTTACATATCATCCGGTAGGCAAAGATGTTCTTGGTTTGCCCGATACGGTGTGTACGGTCAATGGCCTGTTGCTCTACCGCCGGGTTCCACCAGGGGTCTACAATATATACATAGTCGGCAGCGGTCAGGTTCAACCCCACACCGCCTGCTTTTAGGGAGATCAAAAACACCCTGACCTCTTCATTATTCTGGAAACTCTGAATCGCTTTTTCCCTGTCAGGTGCGGAAGTACTGCCATCAAAGTATTCATATTTTATACCCAGTTCTTCGAGCTTAGCCCTTATTAAGGCCAGCATTCCCAAAAACTGTGAAAATATCAGCGCTTTATGGTTGCCCATATCTTCACTTAGCTCTCTTGCCAGTTCATCCAGCTTGATAGAATGATTTTCAAATTTTTCCTGCTCATTCAGTATCGCCGGTGAGTCACATATCTGGCGCAGCTTCATCAGGCCCTGCAAGATGGTCAATTGTGATTTTTGTATTCCCTGCGTTTCAATAGTACCTAATATCTGGTTACGGAAATCATTGCGGTACGCATCATAAATACTCCGCTGCTCATCTTCCATTTCACAAAACAGTATCATCTCCTGTTTTTCCGGAAGATCTTTTGCCACCTGTTCTTTTGTACGGCGAAGTATAAAGGGATACAAAATTTTACGCAGGTGGTCTTTACGGTCTTGTTCTCCAAATTTATCAATCGGGATAGCAAACTCCTGCCGGAAAAATTCCATGGTACCCAACATACCCGGGTTCAGGAAATTCATCTGGGCAAAAATATCAAACGTATTATTCTGCAACGGAGTACCACTCATGCACAAGCGGTGTTTTGCATTTAGCAGGCAGGCAGCTTTGGTAACTTTACTCGAAGGATTTTTGATGGCCTGCGATTCATCCAGTATCACATAATCAAAATCCACACTCATCAGCAATTTGATATCGCTTCGCAAAGTGCCGTAGGTGGTGATAGTTACTTCATGATCGGTCAATTCTTCTTTTACCCTTGTTCTCATAGCACCGTGATGGATGCGGTACGTCAGTTTGGGGGTAAATTTTTTAATTTCATTTTCCCAGTTATAAATAAGTGTAGTGGGGCAAACCACTAATGCTTTTAGTTTACCCTGTTCATTTTTAAAATACTCTATAAAGGAAAGAGCCTGCACTGTTTTACCCAAACCCATATCATCTGCCAGGATGCCTCCCCACTTAATGTCTTTCAGGTAATTGAGCCATTGATATCCTGCCACCTGGTAAGGCCGCAGTATCATTTTCAAATTATACGATGGCTCAATTTCTTTTATCTTATTGAACTCCCGCAGCTTTTCATATTTCTCTTCCAGCTGAACTACCAGTTCTTCTTCATCTCTTGTTTCATATAATTCATCCACTACACTCAAATGATAGCGGGATAATTTCAAAGAATCAGTTTTCCCTTCACCGACCCTGAAAAGGAGTGAATATTTTTTCAGCCATTCTTCAGGAAGTATTCCGAGTGTACCGTCATTCAGGTGTACAAATTGTTGCTTGTTCGCCAATGCTCTTTTTACCTCTGCCACTGTTACCCGCTGATCTCCGAATAAAATATCCACTTTAGCATCAAACCAATCGGTATTACTGCTGATGAAAATCTTTGTTTGTGGCTTTGCCGTATTGAACCTGAAATTTTTTAACGCCTCAAACCCGAACACCGGTGTTTTATGCTCCTTCATTGCATCCACAAACAGGAAGAACCAGTTGTTCTTTAACACATCAGTTCCCTTCAATGCCAGTGTGGCCGAATCTTCATTATAAACAAAATTCGAATGTAGGTTCTGCAACTTCTGGATAAACTCATTTTCTTTTTCCCTGTTACGATGCACCACCAATACTTTATCCCCCTGTGGCACTATTACTTCGTCTCTGTCCTTTGCTTTTGTTTCATATCCTTTGTAAGAGAAGGATGGCTGGAAAACAAGGTACTCTCCCTTTTCCATCAAAAACAATTTCACTTCCGGGTTGCCGTCTTTTATTTCCTGTACCAATGATTTATCAAAATCCACTTTATGTTCTTTTGCCAGTGGCATGATAAACTTATTCAGATAATCATTCCACTCATCAACAGGTACAGTCATTTTTCCCCCCGGCAAGAATTTTTCCACCAAATGGATCACTTCATTGTTCTTCCAGAG
>CAZTKV010000097.1:3553-9752 GCA_964614285.1 uncultured Chitinophaga sp.
GCTTCCAGCAATTTATTTTTCTCTTTGTCCCAGTTACGTATGCTGTCAAAATAGCCGGCGCCATGTGTATTCAGCAATTGCAACAACACTATCATCTTTGGCAGACACAGGGGATGATTTTCGTCTTCATAGTCGCAACTGGTATCAAAATTTTTTTCCTCGTTTTTGCGGATTATAACTTTATACGTTTGCCCGTTCAGCTTTACAGAAGCCTTTACTGTTTCATTTTCCGCATGTTCAATAGTTGCCTTATTGGTTCGCAAGAAAGTTTCTGCATCTATCAATGTTTCAGGAGAGCACAAAAGCCGCAGCGTTTTCAGATCAATCATCTTCATTTTCGCTACTGTATGGCGCTGGTCATATTTTACATTCTCGGCCTGCAGGTGGCCCCTGTCAATCATTTCCTGCAACTGAAACAATGCGGCAGCTTCATGACGGCAGATATCTCCCAGGTTATACGGGCAGCCACAACGCAACGAAGTTCCTTTGGGGTCTTTAAATTTTTGTATGTAAACTTTGTAATAAGTAGAGTAGCTGTCATCCTTTACCCGGAACACAGCTGAACCAAACAGGTCATCGTATTCTACCAACTCTACAAAACCTATTGCATGGATTTTTTTTCCTCTGCGTATCACTTCATCAGTTCCATGGGTATAAACGTACTTAATAAGGTGCGGTAAAGCCATATAAGAAATTCCAGATTTTGAATTCCCAGATTCCAGCAATGAAAAAAGGGCAATCGGCAAATGTAAAAGAATGTGCAGCGGATTTCCTCGCAAAATGCGATAAATAAAAAATATTTTTCCTTCAGGATATGTGCGGAAAAAATGAAGTATCTTACAAGATTTTTCTCCTCAAACCTATCCTTCGGAAAAGATGCTATATAAGACTTAATTGATTTGAAAACTAAATCTTTCCGGCAGCTATTTATTTTACAACCAGTTTCCCGTTGCTGTACACCGGCAGCACATTAGCCACATCAGGAGTCAAACAGAATTTAATATCCTCTATTAATCCGAATCGTTCTACCAGGCGATGATAGTGAGTAAGCCTGGGCGCAAACTCAAGCAATTTGTTCTTGTGTTTTATATACATTGTTTCTGCCATCAGCGAACTGTCACAATGAATAGTAAATTCTTTTGTAAGACGATTTATCACTGCGCCTGCAAATAAAGTATCCTCCAGGTTAAAGCGGTCTTTCCAGCCGGCACAACCAAGTACTACATTTTTCTTCTCTGCTGATAAAAAATCGCAAACAGCAGACAGATTGGGAAAAGAGCCAGAAATGATTGTATCTGCATTGTTGTCCAATGCCATTTGCAGGAGTCTTGTTCCATTGGTGGTGGTAAGTACCAGTGTTTTATTTTCAATGAACTCCCTGGTATATTCAAGTGGGGAGTTGCCATGCTGTAATCCTTCAGCGATCATACCATCTCTTTCACCCGCTGCAATGCCGTCAATATTTTTACTTATCTCTATGGCTTTGGGAACGGAATCAACGGGTATCACACATTTGGCGCCATTGTACAGGGCGGAGGCAATAGTGGAGGTGGCACGAAACACATCAATAATGACAACGACACTGTTGCTGAGATCATATAAATGTAATAAAGCCGGGGATATGGATGTATGGAGGGTGGGCTTGTTGCTCATAATAGAGTTGCAAAAATAAGAAACAGCTGTTTACGTTGGCCTGAATTACTTTATCAACAATTTCTTCCATCTTTCGCTTTCTGCAAATTCCTTAATAGTCTTATTACGCTGTTCCAGCAGCCGTTTCATGTATTTGGTAAGGTATAATGAATTAAACCATTCGCCGAATATACCATAGGGTATTTCAAAATGTAACAGGTCGATCAGGATAGTACCGTTATCGCATGGCTTAAAATGATGTTCATGTTTCATTATTTTAAAATCACCCTGTACCTGCTCGTCAATAAACATCTCTCCTTTTTTCATTTCTGTTATTTTTACCCGGAGCAGTCTTTCTTTAAAAAAGTGTTTCGCCTTCCATGTTACGGTATCTTCTTTTTCAATAAGCCCGAAACGGGTGCCGGCCACTGCTTCTTCCTTATGTGCGGCCATTGATTCTTTGTGAAGTCCGACATGGCGGCTCAGGTCAAAAACCACCTGTGCCGGTGCGGCAATAAAAGTGGTAAGATGAATAGTTGGCATCGTTTACAAATTTGAGGTATAACGCCCATTTATTGCAAAAATCCGACCACAGCAATGTCTTTTATCAGGAAAACGGGATCTTCGCTACTTTGGCCTGCAGGAGTTTATCCCGCACTTTGATGTAAATATCCGTATCGATAGCAGCAAACGCAGTTCGTACATATCCCATACCAATGGCTTTGCCCAAACTGGGAGATTGTGTACCAGACGTAACCACCCCTATTGTTTCTCCCGAATAGTCCTTTATTTCGTAGCCATGACGGGGAATACCTTTTTCGATCATTTCGAAACCTACCAGCTTACGGGCCACCCCTTCTGCTTTTTGCTGTGCAAATATTTCCTTTGATGTAAACTCTTTGGTGAACTTGGTGATCCAGCCCAATCCTGCTTCCATTGGTGAAGTGGTATCGTCAATGTCATTACCATATAAACAGAAACCCATTTCCAGGCGGAGTGTGTCTCTTGCGCCAAGACCAATAGGTTTTAATCCCTGTGGGCTACCTGCGGCGAAGATTGAATCCCAAATCTTATCAGCCGCCCCGTCTTTGTCTTCAAAATATATTTCTACTCCGCCGGCACCGGTATAACCGGTTGCACTTACCAAAACATTTTCGACACCAGCAAATGTTCCTTTAGTAAAAGTGTAATACTTAAGATTCAAAATATCCATCTCTGTTAAAGGCTGCAGAATTTTGGTAGCATTGGGACCCTGTATTGCCAGCAAGCATGTTTTATCAGAAATATTGTGCATCTCCACCTTGTTCATATTATGCTTTACAATCCAGTTCCAGTCTTTTTCAATATTAGACGCATTTACCACCAGCATATATACTTTATTTTCTTCGATGCAGTACACTAATAAATCATCGACAATTCCACCGTCTTCATTTGGCAGGCAACTGTATTGTGCCTGCCCTTTCTTAAGCTTTGACGCATCATTACTCGTAACCCGCTGAATGAGGTCCAGTGCCTTTTCTCCCTTCAGTATAAATTCACCCATATGGCTTACATCAAATACTCCTGCGTTTTTTCGTACCGCTGCATGTTCATCGTTGATGCCAGTATAGGAGATGGGCATATTATACCCGGCAAACGGGGCCATTTTGGCGCCCAGTGCAATATGTTTATTTGTAAAAGGAGTATTTTTTATTGTCATACAGCAGTTTTTATAAAGTGAGCAAAGGTAAGTGAATATGCTAAAGTTCATAAATCAGAAAGACTCCTTGGGGGAGCCTTTCTGAGATCCTGGCTTCAACAGGACCACCAACTATCCCGCTGACGGCGGGACTTCAACCTCGCTTAATATTATAATACCAACGATGATACAGGGGAAGGTATTCCGGCAAATGAACCTTCAATACCAGTACTGTTCTTTTTTATTTTCATACTTACCGGCTTCGTGGCTTTTTGTTTTTCTTCTAATTCTTTTATTCTTTTTTCACTTTCTTCTTTTTTACGTTTCTCTTCTTCCAGTGCTTTTTGGATATCATCCGCCTGTTGTTCTGCTTTTATACTACTGTCATTTGACTGATACCGATAATCATTGTTATTACTCCGGTTTTCGATCAGGTCTTTGCCATCATCACCCTTCAGCCGGCCATCTATACCCATTGTATAGTCTACCCCGGTCCGGTATTCAAAAGAGTAATCATCATCTACCTGTATATCCACTATCCGGCCTTTATTGTATTTCCTCTTTATTTTGAATTTTACCGGGTTCAGTTTTTCCCTTACAGATTCATCAAACCTGATCTTTTTGCCCACCGGAACCTGTATGGCTATTTCCACCTGTTGCCCGCGGAATTTACTCTCCTTATCAATGGTATAGCCGCTCGCAAGGTCCAGTACACTATCTCTTGATAAGGCGCTGTATTGAATACTGGCAGCTCTTGTTTTAGCTTCTTCTTCTGTACGACCATAGCTGTATCTTTTTAATGTGACATGGTACAGGGAATCCTGGCTGGCTTCAATATTAAATTTGACCGTAGATAGTTTCATTGTATCAGAAGAAATATCCCATCCTTCCGCATCATCACTCATCCATCCAAAACCACCCGTATATTCCAGTGCCGGTTGTGACACGGCAACAATCATTTTTCCTTTTGCCGGCTGATCCATAGCAATACTTTCATCTCTATGCTCATATTCACGAAAATCTTTGGAGATACTGCTGGCAAGTAAAATAACAGAGATCCAGCCAATGGTCCACAAGGCGCCAAAGGTCCATCCCAGGTAATTGCTGGTAGAACGGGCACGGATAATACGCCTGACTACCCAAACAATAAACCCAATCAGTGGCACTACCAGGAAAAATATTAATATGCCCCATGCATATATCTGCTGCCATTTACTTGTCCACAGGAAATTATTTACAGGCCACCATTGTACGCCACCGAAAATCAATGCAATCACTGTAACAAATAATGCAAAGGCAATCGTACCGGCAATAAATAAAAAGAATACCTTAAACAATACACCAATTGCATGACCTATACCGGTACCACTTCGCCGGGCCGTTTCACTTATTTCCGTTGCAAATGCTTTTCCGCGGGTGGAAGAGAACTCCCTGGCTTTGGTAGAAAAATTTTGTGCTGTTTCCTTTACTTCTTCACTCCAGCCTTTTACTTTGTCTTTCATACTATCTACGCCTTCTTTTACATTCTGGCGGATAGTATTCACGTCTACTTTCTCTCCTCTCATCTCCATTTTTTGATAGGTAGTATTTGCTTCCGGCAATACAATCCAGAGAATGATATAGATAAGAATAAATGTCCCGGTGATAGAACTAAATCCTATGTTCCAGAAAAGATCAAAATCATAATGCCAGCGAAACCCGTTTATGGAATTAAAAAGGATACTTAATATAAGCGGGGCGGCAAAAATAATCCTGATAGTAGAAGAACTTTTCCCGAAATAGGCAGCCAATCCGCCGGCAACGCCACCGATAACTTTATCTTCCGGATTTCTGAATAATCTCTTGCCACCATATTCTTCCAGGTCTTTGGGTGGCAATACAATCCACATAATAATATATGCGAGAAATCCTAATCCAAAACCGCCAAATGTGATAATGGCAAACAAAATGCGGACAATAGCAGGATCAACATTCATATAAGCCGCAATACCACTACACACACCCCCGATAAATTTATCACTGGTATCACGATAAAGGCGGCCTCTTGACTTTTTCTCTTTCTCTGTATGGGTGCTGTTTTGCTGTTGTTGATGTTGTTGACCTTGCAATGGAATTTCTCCTGCTTCGGCTGCTTCAGCCTCAAAATCTTCAGGCCTTCCCATCGATGTGGCAATCTCATCCACATCAGCATCCGTGATACAGCTGGCTCCCTTACGTACTTTTTCACTCATCAATTCTGCAATACGGCTCTCGATGTCGTTGATAATTTCATCACGGCTTTCTTCATTGGCAAAATAGCGCCGAAGGCTTTCAATATAAGCCTGCAGGTTTTCGTAGGCCGCATCTTCAATTGGTATTACCCGGCCACTCAGGTTTATGTTAATAATCTTTTTCATCGTATTACATTTTTGGTTGAAGCCTCGCTTACAGCGAGATAAATTGGTTTATTGGTTGGTTAAAGGTTCATCCTGTTTTTTACTGGTAAGAGCATTTACCCCGTTAGATAATTCGTTCCAGGTTTGATCTAGTTCTCCATAAAAGCTTTCACCCTTTTCTGTAAGTGAAAAATATTTACGGGGAGGGCCCGAATTGCTTTCCACCCAGCGATATGTCAGCATGTTTGCATTCTTTAACCGGGTAAGTAAAGGGTAAAGAGTTCCTTCCAGGATTTGCAGGTTGGCAGCCCGCATCTCTTCAACAATATCACTCGGGTAAGCCTCGCCTCTGCGGATAATGGAAAGGATACAGAACTCCAGTATTCCTTTTCTCATCTGGCTCTGTGTATTTTCAATATTCATAAATCATCCTTTTTCTTATTAGGTAATTACTGGTTCTTATTAATCAGTTAATGATCATAACTCACTACTCTTGAAATTTTCCATTGCCCAT
>CAZTKV010000098.1:0-2210 GCA_964614285.1 uncultured Chitinophaga sp.
CATCAACTTTGGTTGCTGTGCTTCAGCATTTATTATGGTAAACAGAAATATGAAAATGCTGTTTCGGATGAGCAACATATATAAACTTTGTGAAAAGTTATTACTATATCTCCAAATACTAAATACCATGTAGTGGGTAGTTTTGCTCCCCCTTTCTGTATTATCTTTATAATATAAGTTAAAGTCTAAAAATTAAATGGTCATTAGAGGTATAGGTATATTAATTATTTCCTTTTTATCATTTTTCCATGCAACCGCCCAGCCTGACGAAAGAGGATTTATAAAAACAAAAGATTCTGTCATACAAAAAGGAAATACTTATGCAATCATCATTGGCATCAGTCAATATAAAGTTGTACCCCGACTCCAGTTTGCCCATAAAGATGCGCAGGCTTTTGAAGATTTTTTACTCAGTGAGGCTGGTGGCAAAGTCGCCAGGGCGAATATTGAAACCTTTATAAATGAAAATGCTACCAAGAATAATGTAGCTGATGCGATCTCCGTCATTGCCCGCAAAGCCAAACCCGGCGACAGAGTTTATTTCTTTTTTGCCGGACATGGAGATATGGAGGACTTGACGCAAGTAGAGAATGGTCTTTTGTTATTATACAATAGCCCTGATGGTAACTACTTTGGCATGAAAGACGATGTGCTGGAGATACTGGACCTGAAACGATATCTTTCTCCTTTGTCCGAAAGAGGCGTGGAAATGATATTTATAGTAGATGCCTGTCATTCCGGAAACTTAAATGGCGGTATTAAAGGGCTCGAAAAAACAGCTTCGGCTCTGGCAGCTTCCTGGGGAAAGGAGTACAAGATCCTTTCGTGTCAGCCCAACCAGTTTTCTTTGGAAAGCAGCGAATGGGGAGGGGGAAGAGGTTTGTTTTCGCTTCACCTGGAAGAAGGTATGAAAGGACTGGCCGACAGAAATAATGACGGAAGAGTAAGTTTTTCAGAACTGGAACGCTATATCAGGGATAATGTAGAAACATACAGTGAAGAGAAACAAATACCCATGATCGTTGGTGACCTGGGCAAGCCATTTGTGAATGTGAATCCTTCCGTATTGGCCGCACTAAAAATTCAAAAAGCGAAAGACAGGCCCGCTCTGGCTAAAGTCAATACCAAAGGAACGGAGGAAAGATATATTGACTCTCTTGACCCGGATGGTCAACAGTTGTACATTTCCTACAAAAAGAATTTATCCGCCCAGAAATTGATATTACCGGCAGATACTAATGCGTTAAAAGATTATAGAATTTTTGAGAAAAGATATACTGATAATCCGCTGACTCCCATTATGAGGAGAAATCTTGCTGCTGCGCTCAACCAGCGGTTTGATTCTATTGTAGCGCCATTATTAAGGGGTGAAATAAGTTATTCATCCCAAAATGAATGTTATTATGCTTCACTGGAACTCGATAGTTGTATGAAACTGTTGGGTGAGCAACATTATATGTACCGCAACCTAAAAGCCCGGAAATTATACATGGATGCCATGTCATATATCTGGGCCTTAAATGAAGACCAGTATAATTATGGCTGGAGACCTATTGTACTGAGAGCAATCAGCCAACTGGAAGAGTCCGCTGAACTGGAGCCTAATGCAGCTTACACCCTTTCTGCACTGGGTATCTCTTATTCATTTGTATATGAATTTGATAAAGGCAACAACGCCTTTCAAAAGTACCTGGACCTTCGTCCCAATGATAGCTATGCCCGGTATTCCATGGCTATCATCTACAACAAACTAAAGCAGTATGAAAAGGCAATTGATCTGTTGGAAGCACTGCAAAAAGAATTTCCGGAAGAAATAAATATAAAACTTCAGTTGGCTGATGTTTACTGGAAAAAAAACGAAACAGCCGGATCATATGCTCTTATAGAAAGTATGATCAATAATGAAAAAAGCAAAATGCAGGGTCTCTTTTTAAAAGGGTTTTATTACTCAAGAGCTAATAAGCTTGACAGTGCTGTTGCGTTTTATAAAAAGACAAAAGAGTATTACAACGGCTATTGCAGCATCTGTGATAATAATATTGGGCATATATATTTTGTAAATAATAAAACGGACTCTGCCCGAAAATACTTTTTACAGGTACTGGCTAAAGACAGTACTTATCCGTTTGCCCATTTTAACCTGGGAGTGATTGACGAAAAAGAAGGTAAGCCCGAGAGTGCAATACTTAAGTTTTATTCTGCCATTAGTT
>CAZTKV010000098.1:2310-9747 GCA_964614285.1 uncultured Chitinophaga sp.
GTGCGCTGGAAAGCCTTGAAAAATCACTGCAATTGGGGTTTGGCGGTTACTTTCAGCTTATCCGCGACAGAGACCTGGACTTCATTCGTGATACTCCTGAATTCAAAGCTTTACTGGAAAAATATTTCCCTGATCGGGCAAAGAGAAAAAAAGGCTGATTCCTTCAGTTTACTAACATATTCACCTGGCCATTGACATAGCCTGCTTCCTCCGGCTTCAGAAAATTTTTAAAAAAATCCAAAATAATTAGTTCTGTTTTGCTAAATTGATTAGTTTTGAGTGTTAATTAGTTTTTTAGAACGGCGATAGCTAAAACTTAACTTTGAATCATGGCAAAAGCAGAAAAATCTACAGATATGTCAAACACAAACAGCGAAAAACTGAAAGCCCTCAAGCTTACAATGGATAAACTTGAGAAGGACTATGGTAAAGGAAGTGTAATGATGCTTGGCGATAAAGCTGAAGCAATACAGGAAGTCATTTCTACCGGCTCGATAGGGCTGGATGTAGCTCTCGGAATTGGGGGTTTACCAAGAGGAAGGGTGATAGAGATTTACGGACCTGAATCGTCTGGTAAAACCACCATTGCCACCCATGTTATTGCAGAAGCGCAAAAGAAAGGTGGTATGTGTGCTTTCATTGATGCCGAACATGCTTTTGACAGTGCATATGCTAAAAAGCTGGGTGTTGATGTAGATAATCTTTTAATATCACAGCCAGACTATGGCGAACAGGCCCTTGAAATAGCAGATCGTTTGATACTCTCCGGAGCATTGGATGTAGTAGTGATTGACTCTGTTGCAGCACTTGTTCCCAAGAGTGAACTGGAAGGTGAAATGGGTGATAGTAAAATGGGGTTACATGCAAGGCTGATGAGCCAGGCACTACGCAAGCTTACTGCCACTATTTCCAAAACAAATACCATCTGTATTTTTATCAACCAGCTAAGGGAAAAAATTGGAGTCATGTTTGGCAACCCGGAAACTACTACCGGTGGTAATGCTTTAAAATTTTATGCTTCTGTACGATTAGATATCCGCAGAACCCAGCAGGTAAAAGATGGTGATGAAGCAATCGGTAACCATGTAAAAGTAAAAGTCGTGAAGAATAAGGTAGCTCCTCCATTTCGTGCTGCTGAATTCGATATCATTTTTGGGGAGGGTATTTCTAAGACAGGTGAGATAATTGATATGGGTACAGAGCTGGGAATCATTCAAAAAAGCGGCAGCTGGTATAGTTATAACAATGATAAACTTGGGCAAGGAAGAGATTCTGTAAAACAATTGATGGTAGATAACCCTGAACTGGCGAAGGAGATCGAAACAAAAATCAGGGAGAAAATAAAGGAAATGCAGTCAGCATAATCTGCTTATATATAAGTAATTAACGATTGGTTAGTTCGTTAAACCGTTCCGCTTAAGCGGAACGGTTTTTTATTTCTTCACAAAATTTTTACGTTAAAAACAAATATTCAATGTTTAAACATTGTATATTTGTTTATTCTCTCCGCAACCTATTTAGATGGAGAGCCGTTATTAGTTTTTAGATGACTACAGGCAAAAATCATATTATCTCATTGAAATGGCTGCATCTGTTATTTGGTGTAGTTCTGGTGATTACTTTTTTTCTCCCCTGGGTAGCCTGGAAAGAAATACAGGTTAGTGCTTACCATATGGCAGCGGGATCATTCTTTCAGATATCGGAATCAAATTTCAAACTGGGAAACCCCTTTCCTCAATTTGCATCTACATTTTACTTGTTCTGGCTTATTCCAGTACTTACAATAATTACAACTGTACTGGTTTTACAAAACAAAAAAGCAGCTCTTATAGCATTTTTTGCGGGAGCAATGACACTATCGCTCGTTACAGTATTCTACCTTTTTACAAATACACTGGTCGATCTTGGTGTTGGTAATAATGCATTCAGCATGCTTCAACCAGCTGCGTTTATAAGTATTGTTTCAGCCATTGGTTTCATCCTTACTGCTTTACCAATTCATGATTGGCTTAAGAAAATTATCTGGCTGGTCATAGGCCCCGCCCTTGCCTTCGGAGCTTATAAAATAGGAGAAAGTTCTGTGATGTCTGAAACCTTTTCGGCTACAGAAGATCTCAAGGCTGATTACACAATAAATGCCACCGATCTTATCCGTGAGTTTGCCGCTAATGATTCAGCAGGTAATAATAAATACAAAGAAAAAATCTTAACTGTAAATGGTATTGTTTCAGAAGCCATAGTTAACAGCGATTCTTCCGTTAATATCAAATTTGTTGATACCGCAAAATACTTTATCAATTTCCCGCTTGAGAAAAATGACTATGAAAGAACAAAAGACATCAGGCCGGGAGATACTATCTCACTGAAAGGCTCCCTGAGTGGAAGCTCCTACAGTATGATCCTGGACTCCACCTCGATAGATTTTAAACGATCAACTTTAAATAAAACTAAATTCTAAAAAAACAATCATGAAAAAAACAACCCTTGTATTGGCTTTAGTATTTGCTGCAGGCATAGTAATGGCACAAAAGAAAACAACATCATCTGCTGTAGTTTCCTTTGATGCTACCACACCAAAAGATGATTTACCAAAAGCTGAGAACAAAACGGTCATTGGCTCAATTGACACTAAAACAGGAGTTGTAGCCTTTGAAGCTGCTGTGAAGAATTTCGCTTTTACTAATCCTAAAATTCAGGAACACTTTAATGCTCCCAACTGGATGAATTCAAATGAATTCCCAAAATTCATATTTACAGGAACTATTGAAAAGATAAATAAGGTCAATTTTTCTAAAGACGGCACTTATAATGTAAAAGCAGAAGGCAGCCTTACTGTAAAAGGAATAAGCAAGCCTGCAAAAGCAGAAGGAACCATTACTGTTGCTAACGGTAAAATTAAAGTAGCTGCTAATTTCAAACTCAAATTGGAAGATTACAATATTTCAGGTCAGCCAATTGAGGCAGGAAAGATTGATAAAGAACCAAAAGTTAGTGTTTCGGCTGAATTTTAATAAACCATACAGATAAAGTACAAAACCCTGCAATATTGCAGGGTTTTGTACTTATTAAACATCGATTAGTTCCCTATCTCCTTTTCCAGGTGAATCAATTTACCCCCTGCATCAAAACCCTCCACAATTACTCTGAATTTCCTGCTGAAATCATTATTATAAAAACTCAGTTTGATTGTTTTTGTCTCAGTGTCTGTAAAAATGTTTGGATTCCAATACAATGTTGTTCTTCCATCCACCCCTACTTGTTTTGCTTCGGCTGTAGTGTACGAAGGGCTATAAAATTCTTTTGTTATAGTATATCCATTTACTTCAAAAAAACTCAGTTTCTCGGGTTTTTCTTCCTCGATAAATTTTTCTTTGGTATAAATAGCCAGAGCTCCCCCCGGAGAGCCACTCCCAACTCCAACAAATCCTGCTTCATAAAATTTTACCAGTGCTACATCTTTTACCGGTATTGTCCTCAATAATACCATATCAGACGGTTGTTCGTTAAGGAAAATCCCCACTACCCATTTCTGCCCGCTCATTAGACTTATGTTCTTCCTGTTTACAAAACGGCCTCCTTGTATTTCTACCTGTTGAATCCTGTTTTTTATATAATCAACGACATTCATAGATTTATCGTTAGCTGGCTGATTAATATTATCCAGGTTCACCTTACCTTCTGTACGGAAAACACCCGTGGTATACTTCTCATTAACAATATCAAATGGTTTTTTTTCAGATTTTGCTTTTATCTCAACGTTTTCCAGCACTTTCACTTTTTCCTCAAGGTCTTTCGTGTAAGCAAACCGCTTGCTTACATCCTCACTAAACTGTGATGCATCAAAATTCTTCTGACCGGTTTCGTCAACATTGGGCACAGGAATATTCAGTATAGACTTTTCTAATTTGTTTTCATTGATTGCTACCAATGCTGGTTTTTGTTTTCCTTGCTTATCAGAATAAGCATAATAAAACCTGGTTTTCCCTAAAAAAGCAAGAGAGTCCATTACAAAACTACCCTGGGCATCCAGTGTTGTCTCCTGGTTTTGTGATGTAGAGTCTTCCGCCTCAAGATAGAAATTCAATTTGCCTGTCGTTATTGGCCCTTTATTTTTTTCATCCATTACTTTTCCTGATACGGCTAACAGGTTTTGGTCTCTGTATATCTTAGCTGGAAACTCTTTATTTAATATCTTATTCCAGTTAAACCGGGTCCAGCCATGTGTCAGCATCAGGTTATCCAGTGCCTGCTTCACAGAATCCGATCTTGTCTCAAAGTAGTATGCCGGATTATAGATGTATCCTTTTAGATCCCCGGTCAATAATAATCTTGAGTAAATGTTCTCCTTATCAGAACTGTTCCCCGGTAAATCAATAATAGCAACTGAGCAGCTTCGCTGAATCAGGTCAGGGAAATCAAGCTCATAAATATTTTCTTCTCTTTTTCCTATGCCTGATTTTACCACATTGATATCCATTTTACTCTTGTACTCTTCATTATCGACAAAAGAAAGTCTTTCTGCGAGAGGTGCCCCTTTGTTATTAAAAACAGTGAAATGCAAAATACCCGAAGGCAGGCTGTCTGTCAGAAGATGACCTATTATGGAAGGATAGCCCTCAAAAGAAACCTCTGTCTCATAGATCACATGGTTGTTGGTATGAACAACTAATAAAAGGGTTTCGAATTGTTCTTTGTCCTTGCTGCTTCTTGCTAATTGAAATTTTTTCCCTCCTTTCTCGTCCAGTACTTTCAGATTTATTCCTGCTGCTTGTACATCCGGAAGATTAAACTGTCTCTTTCCGGCAATTGTCTCAACTTCTGCAATATACTTTTTATCAGCCTGTGGCTTAAGCTGAACCCGGCCAATACCATCATGATAGGTTTTAAATGGTGCTACAGTAACCCCGTCTGTTGTTTTTATAGTTCCGCTTACTTCCACAGGGACTCCAAACTGGTCAACAGCTTTAAAAGCTACAACAGTTAATATCCCATCAACCAAATATCCGCTCTCAGGGAAAAACTGTACTGAAACTGTTTGAGAAGGCTTTGTACCCCCCGGAGTAGTCCCTGGCCTGAAAATGAAAATATTTTTCTTATAAACAAATGACTCTTCATAGTTCAACATATCAGGTGTCAGAGCCCTGATATAATAATTACCCTGTGGAAGTGAATCAGGAATGCTGATATTTCCTTTTGCGGTAGCTCCAAGAACAGGATATTTGTGATTACTGATAATATTTCCCTTTGTATCAATAAACTGCAGGTAAAAATTATTGCTGATTCCACTTGGTTTACCATCACTATACAGGTATGCTTTGAACCAAATCGTTTCCCCGGCTACATAATATTCCTTATCGTAGTGAATATAAATCTTCTCTGTGGGGAATTGGGTACTAAGAACAGTTAGCGCCGAATCAATATGCTGAGCATGGAGGCTAAATACTGATACTAAAAAAAATGCTGCTGCTATAATAGCCTTGTTCATGTATGAGGTTTTACAGTTAAAGTAAGCTTTTATGAGGCGGGCCGGGCCACCAATTATCTGAACGGAAAATTAATTGGATAAAGATGGCATTTTTATGAATAGAGCTGCATATGATTCTGGTTAACTGGGACAATCATATTTTATATATTACAAGCCTCAAGCTGATTAACGGAGTCATTTGTTAAATTGCATATTCTTATGTCTTTTAAGCTGCATATTCCCTTTCCTCCTGCTGGTGATCAGCCACAAGCTATCCGTCAATTGACCGAAGGACTTGTTGATGGCGAAAAGTACCAGACCTTGTTGGGAGTAACCGGGAGTGGTAAAACGTATACAATAGCTAATGTCATTCAAAATGTGCAGCGGCCAACACTGGTGCTGACGCACAACAAAACACTGGTGGCACAGTTGTACGGTGAGTTCAGGCAGTTTTTCCCGGAAAATGCTGTGGAATATTTTGTTTCTTACTACGATTACTATCAGCCCGAAGCTTATATGCCGGTAAGTGATGTATATATTGAAAAAGACCTCAGTATTAATGATGAACTGGACAAACTCCGGCTAAGAGCCACATCAAGTCTGTTGAGTGGTCGCAGGGATATTATTGTGGTGGCTTCCGTAAGCTGTATCTATGGAATGGGTAACCCAACTGATTATGAGAACGGGATTATCCGCATCAACAAAGGGCAGACCATTTCAAGACAGGCTTTTCTCCATTCATTAGTCAATTCACTATATAACCGGACAACTTTAGAATTTAACCGGGGCACTTTCCGGGTAAAAGGCGATACAGTAGATATAAACCTGCCTTATGTTGATTATGGCTACCGTATTACTTTTTTTGGAGATGAGATAGAAGAAATAGAAAGCATAGAAGTGGTGACAGGCAAAAGGATCGGGCTGATGGAAAACGCTGCCATTTTTCCGGCCAACCTGTATGTGGCGCCAAAGGATATTCTGCAGCAAGTATTGTACGAGATACAGGATGAAGTAGCAGCCCAGGCAGCATATTTTAAAAAAGAAGGGAAATACATAGAGGCGCAGCGCCTTACCGAAAGAGTGAATTATGATATTGAAATGATCCGGGAGCTGGGTTATTGTAATGGGATTGAAAACTATTCCCGCTTTTTTGACAGAAGAAAACCCGGAACAAGGCCTTTTTGCCTGCTTGATTATTTTCCGAAAGATTATTTAATGGTTATCGATGAAAGTCACCAGACCATACCACAGGTAAGTGGCATGTATGGTGGAGACAGAAGCCGGAAACTTATTTTGGTTGACTATGGTTTCCGATTGCCTTCTGCCTTGGATAACCGGCCGCTTAATTTCCATGAATTTGAATCCTTACAAAACCAGGTAATTTTTGTATCCGCCACTCCTGACGATTATGAACTGGAAAAATGTGGTGGGATAGTAGTAGAACAGGTGGTACGGCCAACAGGCTTATTAGATCCGCCTATTGAGATTCGCCCGAGTGTAAACCAGATAGATGACCTGCTGGATGAAATAGATAAAAGAGTAACCAAAGGAGACAGGGTGCTGGTAACAACACTGACAAAACGGATGGCAGAAGAAATGGATAAGTACCTGCACCGTATCAATATCAAATCAAAATATATACATAGTGAGGTAGATACGCTGGAAAGAGTGGAAATTCTCCGTGAATTACGGCTGGGGACCATTGATGTGCTGGTAGGAGTGAACCTGCTGCGGGAAGGATTGGATTTACCTGAAGTATCGTTGGTTGCTATTCTTGATGCGGACAAAGAGGGCTTTCTTCGCAATGAAAAATCACTGACCCAAACCGCCGGCCGGGCAGCCAGGAATGTGGATGGTCTTGTTATCTTTTATGCCGATAAGATGACGGAGAGTATGCAAAAAACCATTGATGAAACCACCCGCCGGAGAGAAAAACAGATCGCCTGGAATATTGAGCATAATATTATACCGAC
>CAZTKV010000099.1:0-2579 GCA_964614285.1 uncultured Chitinophaga sp.
ACTATGCCGGGGCTTTACAAACGGAAAAATTTTCAGGTATTGGCAGGTTAATACATCTTTTGGCCAGAAACACAGAAATTTTTACTGCCGCAAGTGACAAATTTTCACTTTTTAAAATTTACCTCATACTGATGGTAAGCCTGTAAGTTCAATCGCTGTCCCGGCTTCCTGCATAAATGCTTTGCCCTTATATGTGCCTTTAAAAAGCAACTTATCGTCTTTGCCTGCCGGCTTTAGTAGTTCTGCCGGCCCGGCGTCAATGGGTTCGAGGTCTAATTGCCATAAAACCGACCCTTTTGTTGGATTGATGATTATTTTTTGATTATCTACCCGGGATATTCCTGCTTCTACAGGCAACTGTTCAATCAGATTTGCCCGGATTAAAAAAACCTTCAGTCCTTTGTATGCCGTATCCCAAACTATATGCCGGCTGGTAGTCTCTGCATAAATAGTTACGATCGTATCCCGCCTGACCAAAGTTGGAATAACAGGAATATTGCCCGGAAGCCTCTCTGTATAAAATGTATGTACTTTTTTAACCAGTTGACCCGAATGGGCACAGGAAAACAACATACAGGACGAAAAGATAATACAGGACAATATAAACACCCGGAAGCCGGAAGTATTACAATATCCGATTTTCATTTTAAAGATTTTAAAAAGCCTGCCCTTATTCAGGCAGGCTTTTTTGTAATCATGTACTGGTTATTGAATACTAATTCTTACACTTTCTGTCCTGTTACCTGCACTCACCCTCAAAACATAAATACCTCCGGCGATCTGGTAACTATTTAATGGTAATGCAACATAGCCTTCAATCCGGCCCGGTTCCCATCGTTTTACCAATTGCCCTGAACTGCTTATTAATTGCACAGACACATTTTGCCGCTCCTGGTTATTAATAATGAATGAAATCGTTTCTCTTACCGGGTTCTGAACCAGCTCAACAAATTTTTCCGGCCGGTTATTATTGATCCTGATAATAGCGCTGTACTTAGAACGGCCATCCTGATCCACCATTTTAAGCCTGTAGAAATTTACTGTTTTCGCTAACAGAGGGTCGGTAAAGGAATAATTCTGCAATTGTGCCGGATTTTGTACTGCATTAACTGTTCCTGCAATACTAAACTGAGCGCCATCATAACTGCGTTGTATCTCAAAGTTGCTCAGGTTGTATTGATTGGTGGTCTGCCACTGCAATTCACTATGATATTGTGTATTTAATGCTCCGCTGAAAGAAAGAAGATCAACAGGCAGTGTTACCAAATTATCTACAAGGAAAAACTTAGAAAATCCTGTAAATGATGCGGTGAATACATAATCACTGCCATTATAAGCCGCAAAGCTTGTTGTCACAATGCTTGTGTTCCCTGAATTGGCAGCAGCCATTGTTGCAGCAGTTGTTTTCGCTATTCGCAGGCTGGCCGGTGCTTTACCCGCTAATTCAGCAGCGGTAAAATACAGCCCGATCGTATAAGTGGAGCCGGTATTGGTAGTAGGCGTTACTTCGATTACTTTTTGTGAACGTTCACCTCCCAAAAATGATTGCCAGGTATTTCCTGCTTCATACAAATTGGAGCTGACACAACCCAGGCTACCAGATGCACCGGTAACGCTATTAATAAGCCGGCCAGCCGCAGAGGAATAAAAATAATAAGTACCATTATTGCCTAAATGCTCTGTAACATTATTATTTAATACAGTTTCCACAGTTGTCGTTGTTGGCGCAACATCACTATCTCCAATGTAAAAAGTATAACTGGTACTGCTGGGTGCAGCCACAGCATCTGTTCCACCTCCGATAGAATAATTAAAGGTGAAGAAATCCGGAGTGGTTCCTTCAACCTGAGCATCATTGTATACCCTGATAGTGATTGTTTGCTGCGCTGCAGACCCATTAGGGAAAGTGATTATGTTAGAAGGAGCAGCAAAATTTCCGTTTGTTGTAAAATCATAATCTATGCCTTGTGTGGCGGTTGCTCCACCGGCTATACTTAATGTTACGGCTGCAGCACCGGTCGGTGCTTTATCTATGTGCATATTCAGCGTATAATCTGTATAATTTCTGCAACCTGTTGTAGCTCCTGTAGCTTCTGTTTTTACACTACTATATGTATATGAAGAAGCAAACCGCACATATGGAAGTGACGGGGTTATAGTTGATGTCCATAAACCCCTTCCGTGTGTAGCAGCCAGGAAAGTATTGTCATTAAAGCGATACTGCAACATGTCTGTTCGTACTGCCGGCAAACTTGAATTTTGAACCCAAACGGTAGAACCCCCATTGATAAGGCTTGTTTCATATATCCCCATATCGGTAGCAAGAATTGCCTGTGTGTTATCATCAGGATAAAACATTGCCCATCTTACTGGAATATCAGGTAGGCCTGTACCGGTAATATTCGTCCAGCCGGCAGCCCCTCCTCCAACTGTACTTACCCATACATGAGTAGCACCATAATTGGAAAATGTGGCAAGTAAATTATTCTCCGTGGTTCCTTGAGCTATACAACTAACAGTTGTAGCACTCATCCCCGTTCCGGTTATATCCAAAGCAACAGGAGATCCTGATTCAGCAT
>CAZTKV010000099.1:2679-4652 GCA_964614285.1 uncultured Chitinophaga sp.
GCCGGAATTACCAAAATTAATATTTGACCAGGTAGCTCCGCCATTTGTACTTCTCCGAAAATTGCTATACACATAAGAACCAAACTGGAATTGCGGCTCATCTTCATCTATATGGACAAAAGCACCATCGCCGCCTGTTACTTCCACACTACTTGTGATACCAGGTCCATTCAACTGGTGAACACCATTATCCTGTGTTCCCCCTAAAAAATAATTCGTTGAGGTGGGGTGAATAGCGCAGGCATAAAACTGTTTTAACCGGAGCCCCACATTCCTGTCAGCAAAAGTTGCACCGTCATCACCAGAATAGAATATACCCCCGTCTCCCCCATCCAGCACCTGGTTGTTATTCCAAACAATTATATGATGATCGGCATGAATATAATTACTTGAACCGGGCACACCAGTAACCCAAACAGAATTTACTGACCAGGTAGCACCCCCATCGGTTGATCTGTAACTATTAAGCCCTCCCACCATCACATTATCCGGATTCGAAGGATCTACCCCAATCGCAAGATTATACCAGGCCTGACCGCTGCTAACCGGAGCACTTCCTCCTGTTGTTGGTGTGGTGGGTGTAACAGCCCAGTTGGCTCCGCCATCAGTCGATTTCCATACCTGGTTTGTCTGATATGATGAATTTGCGGGTAAAGCATACAATGTACTACCAGCTGTTGCTATGTCTGTATTATAAGCAGTGGAGGTAAATGAAACAGTAGGTGAAGTCCAGGTTCCTGCTGCAACAGTGGAAGGTATATCTGTAAACCTGTAACCCGATGGGTTTCCATCAAAATAACCGCCTGCATATCCACATACAATATGCAGACGACCGGTACTGCTCATTTCCATTTCAGTCACAGCCCTGTTCAATCCTGTCGGTGTAATATTTGTCCAGGTGGTACCGCCATCTGTTGATCGTTGAATCCCCGTAAGGTTAGGTCCCATGGTTGCCACATAAACAATATTTGCATCAGAGGGATCACACACTACATTTGAAACATTCCAGAAATTTACAGTGGAAGGCAATAAATTCCATGTAACACCATTATCTGTGCTTTTCCAAACACCTCCACCCTGTACTGCATCTGCATTTACAGATTTTTCACCTGTACCAAAATACATTATATTATTATTGACAGGGCTTTGACAAATGGAGGCAACTGCAAGATTTCCTAAGAAATCATTTACTAATGTCCAGGATGGCGATGCTACGGTTATATCGGTTGTTTTCCAGAGCCCCCCTGCTACACCACCCACCCAAACTGTACTATTATCTCCGTCAGACAGATCAACCCATATTGTTCTCATCCGGCCACTTGTTACGCTTGACCCAAGTCTGCCATTTCCATTGCTTGGTCCTACTGCATCTGAACTGGAACCTCTCTCTGCCCATGTTAAAGCATTTATCCGTTGTACATATGAGCCGTTGCTCCGGGCAGCCTTTAATTCCTCCATGGCATTTATCAGGCGGGTTTTAGGAACATATCCCAGTGCGATATCTTTTGTCCGTTCAAACTCCATTTTTTGGGCTTCCAGAATACCATCCTGCTTTGCAGCAGCAAAATGAGTACTGTTTTTTGCATTTCTTTCAGCGCCTATTCTTTGCTTGTCATGCGATGGATTAATATTTGTGCAGGAAAAGAACAATGTTGTTACCAGAACAACAAAAAGTAAGGTTTTATTCATAGCTGAGGTTTTTAATTTGCCTAATGTACTAAAAAACTCTTACGCAAAATCTGGTGGTGATAAATTATCGTTATACCTAAATAGCTAAACCTGAGAACACCAATTATTTTACGTCACATTAAGATACCATTACCCTTATTTATTTTGCAACAGGCACAATCGCATAAAACCAAATTCTCCTATCTTCGCCCCCTCAAATAGTTCTTCCTAATGATCAGCAGACGAAATATCCGGGTAAAAGTGATGCAGACATTGTATACTCTTTCCACATCAGAAGGTGAAGT
>CAZTKV010000099.1:4752-8427 GCA_964614285.1 uncultured Chitinophaga sp.
CATATTGAAGAAAATTTTTCAAACTGGGATGATGACGGAGAAATGGTAGTGCAATTGCTTACCGGTTATATACAAAAACCGGGCAGTATCAATTTTAAACAAATGATGAGTTCCGATAAGGAACAATTTGCTTATAGCCTTTTGCAGACTGTACTGGAAAAAAGTGAGCACCTGCAGGCATTGATCATCCCCAAATTAAAAAATTGGGACCCGGAACGAATTGCCCAACTGGACATGATAATGATGAAAATGGGGGTGGCAGAATTCCTGTACTTTGAAACGATCCCTCCAAAAGTGACTATCAACGAATATATTGACCTGGCCAAGGATTACAGTACCCAGCAAAGCGGCCAGTTTGTGAACGGCATATTGGATAATATCCACAAAGAACTTGTTCAGCAGGGGAAAATGCAGAAAGTTGAATATAAAAAGCCATAGGCTGCCAGCTCATTGCTTTTTTCTACATTTGCAATCCATTAATTTATCTGGACCTAAAAAAATAGTGTTTTATGAAACAATTATTATTTGTACTGGTAGCGGCTCTCAGCATTGCTGCATGCAAAAATATTGACGAAAAAAAAATTCCGGTTGTGACAATGACCAAAGAGGAAATGGAAAAGGCGAAAACTGATACTGCTAATTTTACCAGTATTCAATGGCTTGATTCGACTACCCTGAACATGGGTAAACTGACAAAGGATAAAGAGATCGAAATAACCTGGCGGTTTAAAAACACAGGCAACAAAAACCTTATCATAGAAAGTGCTTCTGCATCCTGCGGTTGTACTGTGCCAGAGGTACCTAAAGAACCATTTGCACCGGGACAGGAAGGTGTGATTAAAGCGAAATTCAATGGCAGCGGAACTGGTACCATAACTAAACAGGTACATGTAATGGCCAATACTTCCCCTGCTAAAGACCATACACTTACATTCACCGGAGAAATAACAGAAAAAAAATAAAAAAAACAGCATGTATACAATCTACCTATTACAAGAAACAGCAAAGTCGCCGGGATTTGGCGGATTCCAGTTCATTTTTCTCGGATTAATGATCCTGGTATTTTGGCTATTCTTCATCCGTCCACAGGCGAAAAGAGCTAAGAACCAAAAAGTGTTTATTGAAAACCTCGGTAAAGGAGATAAAATAGTTACTATAGCCGGCATCCATGGTATCATCAATAAAGTCAATGATGACGGAACCCTGAATATCGAAATAAGTCCCGGTAGTTACATTAAAATAGAAAAATCAGCGATCAGTATGGATTGGACATCGGCATTAAATAAACCGGCTGTTGCTGACAAAAAATAACTGTTGATTTAAATCATTGTAAGGAAAGCGGCTGAATAATGCAGCCGCTTCTTTATTTTAGTACTATAAATTTTACCCGGCAAACCAGGACAGCAATGATTCGTATTGGTCTTACAGGAGGTATTGGGAGCGGAAAATCTACTGTTGCAAAGATTTTTGAGACATTAGGTATACCCGTTTATTATGCCGATGATGCTGCAAGGAAACTGATGAATACCAATGATGCATTGAAGCAGGCTATTCTTGAACATTTTGGCAAAGACAGTTACAAAGACGGACTGCTTGACAGGAAATATATTGCATCTATAGTCTTCAATGACAAAGAAAAACTTGAGTTGCTCAACTCTTTTATTCATCCTGCTACCATAAAAGATGCGGAAGAGTGGATGCTGCGGCAAAAAGCCCCTTATGCCATCAAAGAAGCAGCTTTACTTTTTGAAAGCGGTGCATCTGAAAATCTTGATTACATCATAGGAGTATATGCCCCGCAACATCTCCGTGTACAGCGGGTCATGAAAAGGGATAAACTTCCTGTTGAAGAGATCATGAAACGCATCAGCCGGCAAATTGACGAAGAAATGAAAATGAAGCTCTGCAATTTTGTTATTACCAATAATGAACAACAACTAGTCATCCCTCAGGTGCTGGAGCTTGATCATAGATTCAGAGCACTCACCTGTGCCTCTTAAAAAACTATTTCAATTTAGCCAGCGCTGCTTTGATCCTCCTCCACCCTTCTTCGATCTTTTCCATACTATTGGCAAAAGAAAAGCGGACACATTTCGGTTCTCCGAATGCATCACCCATAACTGATGATACATGGGCCGTATTGAGCAGGTACATCGAAAAATCGGCAGCATTTGAAATAGTGGTCTCTCCGTCAGATTTACCAAAATAAGAACTCACATCCGGGAATATGTAGAAAGCTCCCTCCGGCTCAGGGCAGGTTATCCCCGGAATTTCTTTCACTATCTCCAATACTTTTTTCCTTCTTCTTGCAAACTCCTCAACCATCTCCATTGATGGACGTAAATCAGTGGTAAGCGCCACTACCGCTGCTTTTTGTGTAATTGAATTTGTACCACTGGTGAATTGTCCCTGCACTTTTTCACAGGCCTTGGCGATATCTGTATTCGCAGCAATATAACCTAAACGCCACCCTGTCATAGCAAACCCTTTACTGAGTCCGTTAACTATTACAACCCGTTCTTTCAGTTCGTTAAACTGGGCAATGCTTTCATGCTTACCTACAAAATTGATGTATTCGTAAATTTCATCAGAAAGGATCACAATATCCGGGTGCTTCCTGAAAACTTCCACCAAAGAAGCTAATTCCTCTTTACTGTAAACAGCGCCGCTTGGATTGCATGGTGATGAAAACAAAAACACTTTTGACCTGGGTGTAATGGCAGCTTCCAGTTGTGCTGCATTTATTTTAAAACCCTGTTGAGGGGTGCTTTTTATTTCAACCACTTTCCCCCGGGCAATTTTTACCAATTCACTATAAGTAACCCAATACGGAGTGGGAATAATCACTTCATCACCATCATCAACCAAAGCAAGTATTGCATTGGCCAGGCTTTGCTTGGCTCCGGTAGATACTACAATATTCTCGGGTTTATAATCAAGGTTGTTATCCCTTTTAAGTTTTGAACATACGGCTTCTCTTAAATCTAGGAACCCCGGAACAGGAGTATAATGACTCCAGTTATCATTAATAGCTTTGACAGCAGCTTCTTTAATGTGTTCGGGTGTATCAAAGTCAGGTTCGCCAAGACTAAGGTCTATCACATCTATTCCCTTTGCCCTGAGTTCACGGCCAAGTTTAGCCATCTTTAATGTTTCCGGCTCATTAAAGCGTTGCAAAAAAGAAGATAACTGCATGGAAATAATACTAATTTATAAATTAACAATGATGGCAGGCTGACGTTATATCAGAGGCGTGAAGATATGCAAATTGAAAATAACTGATCAATGACCATAATCAAAAAACATTGAAGATAGTACCGGCTGATATTTCCTAACTCTTGTTCGTTCATATTCATAAATGACCCGCCCAAGATTCTTCATGAATGGTAACCCTATGGTGTTATACTCATATTTATCGTCATTAAAGATTTCATCGCTGTTGCAATGTATAACAGCACTGAGAAAAAATTCAATACTATTTTTCCTGTCAATAAAATAAGCCGCATCAATAAGGAAACCATATGCATCGCCCGGTTTATTAAAAATTCTGATATCCTGTTCTGCCTTCCCTTTTTCTGAGCCGTAGTAAAGAAACTTTACATAAGTATCCCAATAGCCCGCTGTATCATAAACCGGTGACCGGGATTCATAAGGCATCATCGACATATACTTACG
>CAZTKV010000099.1:8527-9643 GCA_964614285.1 uncultured Chitinophaga sp.
GTATAACGGTTCTCTTCCTCGGTCAAACTTATTTCCAACCGGTGAATGATCTGTGCATTCGTGTATCCCATTCCATGCAAGGTATTATTGATATACTCCTGTCCCAGGAATTCATACAGCCGGTTAAAAGCATCATTATCACTTACCAGTAATATTTTCTTGATGTAATGAGCAATCGTTGGCCGGCCATCAGGTGCCGAAGGGTCATTAATTACAGTGGTTTGCCTCCCTCCCTCCGCCCCCGTAATCATAGTCGTATTTCGGTCAAGTCCCGGAATTTTCAACTCGTTGAGTTTTTGGAGTGCCAATATTGCCACAGGCAATTTAACCGTAGAAGCGGGGTAGAAATAACGGCTGCTGTCATTTCCATAAAAATGATCAGAAAACTGAGGTTTTCCTTTCTTACTTCTGTCAATCCGGGTATAAATGATCTGAATGCCCAGCTTTTCTTTTTGCAAAATAACTGAATCAAAAAATTGAGGATATTCCCCTAACAGATTGTGAATGAAAGTATCAGGCATTGGTCTGGTTTGAAAAATCGTTTGTTTCCCGGCTTTTATATTTGGTCCGCTTTTTTCGCTCATTTGCTGGGCTATTCCAGTAAGGCCCAGAATAAAACTGGAGATAAATAGTACAAACAGCCGGCTTATTTTAGTTACCCTCATTGCCTTCCAAAGGTACAGATTGCCCTGAGTTAAGTTTTTAAAAATCAGCTATCAAGAACCCTTTTTTAGTTGCCCGGAATTAATCCGAAACAGCTATCTTTGCCGTCCTTAAAATTTCTGTAAACTCTTTGTTCTGCTAGCTGAAAAGAGCTGTTGATAAAGAGATAAAAATGTAAATCGATCAACGTATGCAACTGAAAGGTTTGGTTCGCTTTTTCACAGTGCTGCTTATTGTCTACTCACTCTATCAGTTATCTTTTACCTGGTTTGTCAGAAACCATGAAAAGAAAATGGAAGCCAGGGCAAGGAATTATGTGAAAAATAATTTTCCGGGTGCGGAAGCAAAATACCCCGGCAACAAAGACTCTCAAGCTATTTACACAGAAGAACTGGAAAAAATATACCAGAAACACCGTGACAGCCTGATAAAAAATTCAGAGAACACTACTGT
>CAZTKV010000100.1:0-9488 GCA_964614285.1 uncultured Chitinophaga sp.
TTTCTCCTTTGGCGCTGCGCCAGCCTTTATTGGTCTTTCCATCAAACAATAACCGCCAGCCATCTTTTTTTTCATACCCTGTTAATGTATTAGGAACAAAATTGGCCACATATACATTGGAAGGAAAGGGAGTGGGTGTAATACCGGTTGTTTTGATACGGATATTTTTAAATATCACTTTTTTACCTGCCTGTTTTTCATCTGCTACTGAATGTACCTGCAGCCCGATAAATCCTTTGGTATCGATAGTATCTACCAGATAAGCTGCCGCAATACCATTGACCCATGTTTTCATTTCATTGCCGATACATTCGATCTTATAATGGTTGAATGTATGTGGCTTGTATGCGTATTGCGCTGCTGCATTTAACTGCAGGGGATAGATCCATTCTCTTCTTCCTTCATCATATATCCCGCCGGTCCAGCGCCGCCAGCTGGGATCCACTTCGCATTGGCGCCCATATACTTTTCCTTCCCCGTTAAAGGCAGTGGCATCATAATGGCTTCTTGTCTGCACCCCGGAATTCCCATTTTCATCTTCCACATAAATGTCAAGTTCCAGTACAAAATCACCATATTCTTTTTCTGTAACTAAAAATGTATTTCTTGTTTTGGCTACGGTAGTACCCACAATGGCGCCATCCTCCACTTTGTAAGTGGCTTTGCCGCCCAACACTTTCCACCCGGACAGGTCTTTACCATTGCATAAATTTATCCATCCGTTTTGTGCAGAGGCAGCATAGCAAAAAAGCAGTGAGATAAAAAACAGGAATACAGGTTTGCTGACAGGAAACATATGGCTGATTAACTGGTAAATAATTGAAGACAGGTAAATTTAATCATTTCTGTTAATCAACGAGCTCAGTTCACAGACCAGTTATGAATTTGATTTTTTATCTTCCGGTACTCCGGAAAATAATTATTTAACCCAACATGAAACCATGATCAGTTGTAAACGCACCGACTCCAACAATGAAGATTTCCGTTTCCTGGTAAGCCAGTTGGATGCTCACCTGCGGGTGGTAGATGGCGAGGAACATAGTTTTTTTGCCCAGTATAATAAGATAGACATGATAAAACATGTGGTGGTAGCCTATGATAATGATAAACCGGTAGGTTGCGGCGCCATAAAAGAATATGCTGCTGATACCATGGAAGTAAAAAGAATGTTCGTTTCGCCACACCTTCGCGGCAAAGGAATTGCTTCGGCTGTATTGAAAGAACTGGAAGACTGGTGCAGGGAAATGAAGTACTCAACATGTATACTGGAAACCAGCATCCGTTTGCCTGAAGCGATCATGCTTTATGAAAAAAGAGGTTATGAAAGAATTCCCCGCTACGGACAATACGAGAATGTGGAGGTCAGTGTTTGTTTTGAAAAAAAACTGAACAAATAACCAGCCATGAATAAAAGTATTTTTTCTTTTCATGTACTTAAAGCCGGTTTGTTTGTCGGCACACTGGATATACTCGCCGCCCTCCTTCACTATTTTATCAAAACCAATAAGGATCCGCTGCCCGTACTAAAATTTATTGCCAGCGGTGTTTTTGGTAAGGAAGCTTTCACCGGGGGAAACAATATGTATATATGGGGGCTTGTTTTTCATTTTATCATTGCCATTGCATTTACGGTTATTTTCTTTTGGGTATACAGCCTGTTTCCTTCTCTGTTTAAATACAGGTTGCTGACAGGAATTGTGTATGGCCTGTTTGTATGGGCATTGATGCAGTTCATTGTTCTTCCATTATCCAATGCACCCAAAATGGCATTCAGGCCATTAAATGCAATGCTGGCGGCCACCATTCTCATTATTTGCATCGGCATTCCTCTTGCCTTTCTTGCGGGTAAACGAAATAACCAGATTTGAAAATAAGCTGCTTAAGAGTTGATAAGGACTGTATTACAACAGGAGCAACAGCCATTGCCCGAAAAAGCTAAACCCTTACCTTTGCGGCAGTTTTTTAACAGGTAATAAATATTTAATATGGCAGATATTTTTGAACGTCTATTGAAGAACCAGGGGCCTCTTGGCCAGCACCGTGAAAGAGCACATGGTTATTTTGCTTTCCCGAAACTGGAAGGAGAAATCGGAAGCCGGATGAAATTCCGTGGTAAGGATATGATCGTATGGAGCCTTAACAACTACCTTGGGCTGGCCAACCATCCCGAAGTAAGAAAAGCTGACGCTGATGGCGCTGCAAACTATGGCCTTGCCTACCCGATGGGTGCCCGCATGATGAGTGGCAACAGTAACCTCCATGAACAATTAGAAGCTGAACTCGCTGCTTTTGAACATAAAGAAGATGCTGCCCTGCTGAACTATGGCTACCAGGGAATGGTAAGTATCATTGATGTGCTGTGCAGCCGTCATGATGTGATCGTTTATGATGCAGAAAGCCATGCCTGCATCATTGATGGTGTTCGTTTGCATCCCGGTCACCGCTATGTATTCAAGCATAATGATGTGGATGATTGCGAAAAACAATTGCAGAGAGCAGCTGCCCTGATCGAAAAACAAAAAGCCGGCGGTATACTGGTGATCACTGAAGGTGTATTTGGAATGGCCGGTGACCAGGGCAAGCTAAAAGAAATAGCGGCCTTGAAAAATAAATATCAATTCCGTTTACTGGTAGACGATGCACATGGTTTTGGTACGCTGGGTAAAACAGGTGCCGGTGCCGGTGAAGAACAAGGTTGCCAGGATGCAATAGACCTGTACTTCTCCACTTTTGCCAAATCAATGGCTTCTATTGGCGCATTCGTGGCTGGTGATAAAAAGATCATTGATTATATCCGCTACAATATCCGTTCACAGATTTTTGCCAAAAGCTTACCTATGCCACTGGTAGTAGGCAACCTGAAACGTTTGGAATTACTCCGCAATCACCCCGAGTACAAAGAAAAACTCTGGAGCAATGCAAGAAAGCTGCAGGAAGGATTAAAAGCAAGAGGATTTGATATTGGTAATACTGATTCTGTGGTAACTCCTGTCTACATGAAAGGAGATGTTCCCGAAGCCACGGCCATGGTAATGGACTTGCGTGAGAACTATGGCATCTTCGCTTCTATCGTGGTATATCCTGTTATTCCGAAAGGACATATCATTTACCGCCTTATCCCTTCCACTGTTCATACTGATGAGGATATTGAACTGACGCTGAAAGCATTTTCTGAAACCAAGAAAAAGCTGGATGCAGGAGAATACAAAGTGGAAGCTATTCCTGATATGGCAGAATCTAAATAATAGGTTTTTTCATCCGGAGCTTAGCGAAGGATTAACTTTTATATGACGGCATTCAAGGAAAGGATGCCGTCTTTTTATTTATACGGCAACCCGTTTTGAGCTGTTTGCCCTACATTTACCCTTCAAAAATTACCACATTATGCGTAAGCTTTTTCTGTTGTTTTTCCTGCTGCCGGTGATGGCCCTGGCGCAGAACAAACCGATCACTTTAGAAGATATTTATAAGAAAGGGACTTTCCGCGGCGAGTTTGTACCTGCCGTATTCGATACCACAAAGAAAGAACCCGAATTAAAACTGGATGGCCTGAAAGATGAGAATGGAAAAACCTTTGGCCAACCGGAAGAAGAGATCAGCAACCCGGTTAAAACAAATCTTTACCTTTTGAAAAAAGGAAATGAGCCAATCTACAGGCGGTCATCTAAATCATATGTGTATCTCTATGATGCTTCCGCTGAAAAACTGACCAAACTGGAGAATGAAAAAGTATTACATCCTACTTTTTCACCTGACGGCACAAAGATCGCTTATGTAAAAGATAATAACCTGTATGTATATGATATTTCGGCAGGCAAAGCCACAGCAGTTACTACCGATGGCAAATGGAATTATGTCATCAATGGTAATTGCGATTGGGTGTACGAAGAAGAGTTTGAATTTACCCGTGCCTATGAGTGGAGTCCTAAAGGCAGTTTTATTGCTTACTACCGTTTTGATGAGAGCAAGGTGAAAGAGTATAACATGACCATTTATGATAATGCGCATAATAAAGACTATCGCTATAAGTATCCCAAGGCCGGTGATGGTAACTCAACAGTTGACATTTACATTTATGATGTAGCGAAAGGCACAAAGGCCAAAGCCGATTACGAACAGGGTGATATTTATATTCCCCGCATCAAGTGGACAAAAGATGACAACACCCTGGTAGTATACTGGATGAACCGGCACCAGAATGACTTAAAATTGTTATCTACCAATGCTTCTACCGGTGCCAGTAACCTGCTGTACCAGGAAAAGAATAAATACTTTGTGGAGATCAACGATGACTGGTGGTGGCTGAAAGATGGGAAAAATTATCTTTTCACCAGTGAAATGAATGGTTATCGTCATTTATATCTCTATAGCCTGGATGGAAAAGAAAAGACACAGGTAACCAAAGGAAACTTTGAAGTAACAGATATCAACGGAGTGGATGAAGTGAACAAAAGGATCTATTTCACCATGGCCTATCCTCGGCCGATGGACAGAAACTTTTTTGTTACAGATTTTGGCGGTAAAAAAACATACCAGCTCACCCGGGGCGAAGCCTGGCACCGGGTGGTATTGAATGATGACTTTACCAAATTCTATGATTATCGTTCAGATCTCAACAATCCACAGACAGTGACCCTGAATAAAATCATAGCAGACAAGAAAAAAGGGATCACTGCTGTAGTAGAAAAAACAGTGAATGAAAGTGCCAAATTGAAAACTAAGATCGATGAATACGGGTATGGAAAAGCTGAATTCATCAAAGTACCCAACAGCAAAGGTGATACACTGAATGGCTGGATGCTGAAGCCGGCCAATTTTGATCCGGCAAAAAAATACCCTGTACTGTTTTGTAATTATGGCGGACCCGGCTCACAACAGGTGGCTAATCGTTTTGGAGCGGTAAGTCCATGGCATCAGCTGCTGGCGCAAAAAGGGTTCATCGTGGTAAGTGTGGATAATACCGGTACCGGTTTCCGTGGCGAAGAATTCAAAAAGAAAACTTATTTGCAACTCGGTAAGTTTGAAATAGAAGACCAGATCGATGCCGCCAAATACCTGGGCAATATGTCCTTCGTTGATAAAGACAATATCGGCCACTGGGGCTGGAGCTATGGTGGTTTTATGAGTGCCCTGGCTATCACAAAGGGTAATGAGGTTTTCAGTGCTGCTGTGTCTGTTGCACCGGTCACCAACTGGAGATATTATGATAATATTTATACAGAAAGATATATGCGTACGCCACAGGAGAATGCAAAAGGATATGATGACAACTCTCCCATTAATTTTACCGACAGGATAAAGGGGAAATATCTTATCATCCACGGTACGGCTGATGATAATGTGCATTTTCAGAATGCGACACAAATGATATCAGCTCTTGTAAAAAGCAATATAGATTTTGAAAGTGCTTATTATCCCAACAAGAATCATGGCATTGGCGGGGGGCTCGATAATACCACCTTCCACCTATGGAGCAAAATGACCAACTGGATACTGGAGAATATGGGCAATTCAAATACCCAAAAACCCAATCAGCCGGCTAAACAACCCAAAGGATTCTAGCAACAACATAATCCCGATAAAAAAGCCCCTCACAATTTGATGTGAGGGGCTTTTTACTGGCTTAACCGTATATGTTTGGGGATAAGGAAAAAAGAACCCCGACTGTAAAAGTCGGGGGCCCTAATCAAAAACCATTAACCATTAAACCTTATCCTATGAAAATTCATTGCTAATATCGATAATAAAATAATAACACAAAACATTTGCCTGTCATTTTTTGAAGAATTACCTAGAAAATTTCACTAAAATGGTACTTGTTGATTTTACTCAATATAACATCATATAACGTTGTAGTTATACAACTACAATGACTGATTTGCAAACGATTGCGCAAATTAAGCTAACTTACCCCAACTTTATCCAGCTTTGCACAGTTATACATGATATGAGAAAAGTAGTAGTAGCTATCACAGGAGCCAGCGGTTCTGTTTATGCAGAAAATTTATTGCAAAAACTTATTGCCCTGAAGGATCAATGGGATGAATTGGCTGTTGTAATGACCACCAATGCAAAGGAGGTCTGGAAGACAGAACTCGGCAATGATTCATGGAACAACCTGGCGGTAAAATTTTATACAACCACTGATTTCTCTGCTCCCTTTGCCTCCGGCTCCGGTCAGTACGATACGATGATCATTATTCCCTGCTCCATGGGTACCTTGGGCCGCATTGCCACGGGTGTCTCCAATGATCTTATTACAAGATCGGCAGATGTAATATTGAAGGAACGAAGAAAACTTATTTGTGTGGTGCGGGACACTCCGTATAATCTTGTTCATATACGTAATATGGAAACAGTAACACTGGCAGGTGGTATCATTTGCCCGGCCACTCCCTCTTTCTACAGCCGGCCGGCAACTATCACTGAAGTTGCTGCAACAGTTGTTGACCGGGTACTTGATCTTGCTGATTTTGATATCAAGACCTTCCGCTGGGGAAAATAAAAGGGGTTGCCGGACAAAAGCAACCCCTTGAAGATACACCATCATGAACCAACTAATCAATCGGTGAACTTACCACCAGCATTAATCCAGTTAACGATTTTTTGACGTTCACTTGAAGGAAGTAGTCCTGTAGGAGGCATGGCAGATGGACTGGCATCGACAGCTCTTGCTTTGACCCTGTCTTTGAATGTTACAATATTGCAATCAATAGTCCAGTTCATTCCCCCTTCTTGCTGTGAGTTATTATGACAGGGAACACAGTTTGTTTGCAATACCGCTTTTACCTGTGAAAACAGCGGCCCTTCGGGAAGATTGCTAACCAACGCAGGTATGCTGGTACCTACACAATTGTTTCCATCTTTGGCAGATACAGTATAAGATCCCGGGGCAAGATTAGAAAATACGTTAGACGCCTGGAAAGTTATTCCATTCAAACTATAAGTAAATGTGCCTGTGCCACCTGATGCGGTTGCCGTGATCATACCATTGCTCGGCATACAGGGAGTATTAGCTACCACACTATTATTGACAGTGATCGTTACACCAGCACATGGATTTGGATCCGTAAGGGTGAAGTTAGCAGAACCCAGGCAACCATTCAGGTCCCTTGCAGAAACAGTGTAAGCTCCGGCTGTTAATCCATTGAAAGTTCCCGATGCCTGGAATGCCCCGCCATTAATATTATACGTAAACCCGGTACTGCCTGTTGCCGTGGCAACAATACTTCCGTTATTACCGCCAACGGTGGTCGGATTTGTTACTGTACCTGTTACTGTAATAACTACACCTGAACAGGGATTAGGTGCTGTCAATGTAAAGTTGGCCGACCCCAAACAACCATTCAGATCTTTGGCGGTAATAGTATAAGCTCCGGCACCGAGACCTGTGAAATTACCAGATGCCTGGAATGCTCCTCCATTAATACTAAATGTAAATCCGGTACTGCCGGTAGCTGATGCAGCAATACTTCCATTTGTTCCGCCTGCCGTTGTAGGATTTGTGGAAGTACCTGTAACAACAACCGTAACACCTGAACAGGGATTGGGTGGATTAGAAACGGTGAATGTGGATGTGCCCGTACAGCCGCTTGAGTTCTTTGCAATAACTGTATAAGAGCCGGCAGCCAGGCCTGCAAAAGTTGTAGCCGACTGAAATGCTCCTCCATTAATATTATAAGTGAACCCGCTGCCTCCTGATGCCGACACAACGATGCTTCCATTGCTGCCGCCAATAGTTGTTGGATTAGTAACGGTTCCTGTTACAGCAACAGTAATTCCAGCGCAAGGATCTGGTGGTGTTCCGCTTCCTCCTTTGCTGCAAGAGTAGATAATGGTAGCAGAAAAAATAAAAAGACTGAGATAACGAAGAGTAAATATTTTTTTCACAAGCTGTTTTTTATTCTCAATCGGAGAGTTCAAAAAACAGGTTGCCTTGAGAAAAAAATTATGGTAACGGCTTAGTTTGCTTCTTTGGAATAGCGAAAGGTTTAATACCGAGAGAGAATAATAACCCAGCGCTGTTAAGCTTCACCTTTCCATATCCCACACCACCTGCTGGTAGTTTCACATATGGTTCAGCTAGTATTGAAACTGATCTGCTTAGTTGCCGCTGGTATCCACCTGACAAAGTAAACACAGAGAAGAAATGTTTATTCTCGTTTTCTATTGTCCACTCGCTGTTAATGGTAGGACCAGAAGGAACGTTTTTATAAAAATAATTATAGGTCTCTCTTTTCATAAGGTAAGACGACAGACCTGCTGATATAAACCAATTCTGTTTCCCGTTATTGCCGAAATTATAACTTACTGTCAGTGGTATTTCATACACTTTACAATCGGCTTCAACTTTTTCCAGGTATGGATAGTAGGTATAAAATATGTCAGGCGGATGATACGCTTCAGGAGATGCAGTATAAATTTTGCTGGCCGTATAGAAACCAGTACGGATGGTAAACCGCTCCTTGAAAGTGTAGCCAAGGCCAACACCAAGAACCGGTGAAATTCTCCCGGGCCTGTCATTCCGGGTAAAACTGATGTCAGGACCGGCAGTAGCTGTAAAGAAAAATGCACTGCTTTTTGAATTCTTCGTTTTTGATTTTTTCTCCTTTTTGTTTTGCGGTACTGCCATATCAGTCTGTGCAACTGCACTATCTTCTTTTTTCATCACTTTATCAGCATTAACAGTAAGATCTGGCGCCGAACTGATATCTTTTTTGTTATCTGCTATCTTGATAGGGGCATTATTATCCGTAACCTCGTTTGGCTTACTGCTTACAGGATCACCGGATGGGGTACTTACCAAAGTGGTTGAAGATTTATCAGCGACCTGGTTAATGGGCGCAAAAGGCTGATCATCCTTAACCTGCTTCTTTCCTGCTATTTTTTTCTTTTGTCCTGCAGAAGAGCTGAATGTAATAGTCTGCTTATCGAAATCAGTTTGTTTATGCGCAATCACATCCTTCGCTGTATTATTATCAGTAGTCCCAGGTTTATTTTCAAAACTTTTCCCATTTACCGGAGAATTCTTGTCGGTTATACTTACACCTGTATTTGCAGTTGTGCTTTGTATGGTGTTATTATTTTTCTTCCCTTGTATATTTTTCTCAGGCAGAGCTGCCTGCTTATCCTGGCGGAAAGGATTACCGATCAACAGACCTGCCCCTCCGATCAATAAGAACAGGAATAGCCAGAAAAAGATTCTCCTCTTTCTCTCCTTTTCCAGGGGGAGATGTTTATCCAGCAATTTCTCCATTTTAGCCCATGCCTTTTCATCATACGCCGGATGGTGATGATCTGCTGCTTCTTTAAACTTCTTATCTAAATCTTCAAACCGCATTTTTGGCAATTGATGTTTCGTTTTGTTTAAATAGGATTTTCTGTAACTGCTTTCTCGCCTTTGAAAGATTTGACTTTGATGTGCCCGTGGAAATTCCCAGATGCCCGGCGATTTCCTCATGGCTCAGTCCTTCGATCACAAAAAGATT
>CAZTKV010000101.1:0-3541 GCA_964614285.1 uncultured Chitinophaga sp.
CGAGTTTGACCTGCGGCCGGGTGGCAGGTGGCGTTTTATTATGCACGGACCGGAAAAAGGAAATTATCCTAATGACTGTGAATTTATAAAAATAGACAGACCGGCGCTGATTGCCTGGAAACGCCATTCGAAACCATTATTCCGGGTGGTGGCAACTTTTGAAGAGGTATCCCCCGGCAAAACAAAAATTGTTTTCAAACAAATTTTCGACTCAGCAACCGAGTGCAACAAAGTGAAACCATTTGTTATTGACAAAAACGAAGAGAATTTTGACAGGCTTGAAACGGAGTTAGCCAGCATGATCTCCTGAGCCGCTTACCGTCAACGAACACAACCAACAACCTGTAAATAATAACACCTATGGCAAAAGCAAATAAAAAAGAGTTGTCGCCGGCACAGCGCAAAGAACTGCTCAGCGTACTGAAAACCCGTTTTGAAAAAAACAAGAACCGGCATAAAGGTCTTGACTGGGCCAGCGTGGAGGCCAGGTTGCTGGCGGATGCTGAAAAACTATGGTCGCTCAACGAGATGGAAAGAACCGGCGGTGAACCGGATGTTGTGGGTCATGATAAGAAGACAGGTGAATATATATTTTTTGATTGCGCTGCAGAAAGCCCTGCCGGCCGCCGAAGTATTTGTTACGACCATGAGGCCTTGGCGGCAAGAAAAGAACATAAACCAAAAGACAGCGCTATCAATATGGCAACAACCATGGGCATTGACATCCTTACCGAACAACAATACCGGGAGCTTCAACAACTGGGAAATTTTGATTTGAAAACATCGAGCTGGGTACAAACACCCCCTGCGATCAGAAAACTTGGCGGTGCCATTTTTTGTGACCGCCGCTACAACACCGTATTTGTTTATCACAACGGTGCAGAATCATACTATGCTGCGAGGGCCTTCCGTGGCTCAGTAAGGTTGTAAATTTTCAGAGACAGCTATATTTTCAGATCGGGATACTATTCACTTTCCCTTCTCTGCTTCTATTAGTTTCTCTATCACATAATAGGTAATCGGGCAGAAACTGGAGTTCTTCAGCGCCAGTGGCTGCCGCTTTAACATAAAATCGTCATCCATATAAGGAAACCGGGCACAATCAGTGGGCCGCACTTCGTAGATGCTGCAATAATTATCAGTACCTAAAAAGGGGCAGGGCAATACCTTCAGCACATTATCACCCTCTTTATCTGTCAGCAGGTACCTGTCTTTAAAATCGCCTTCTTTCATCCCCATGTACTTACTGATGCGTTTGATGTCCGGCGGGGTAAAACGGGGGGAATAATTCTTACAGCAATTGGCACATTGCAGGCAATCTATTTTGTCAAACGCTTCTTCGTTCAGCGCTGGTAATTGTTTCAACACTTTATTCTTATTGGCCCGGTGCAAAAACTTTTTATACTCTTTCTGCCGCTCGGCGGATTTCTTTTCCCAGTTCTGTAACAGCTTTTCCTGCATGGGGCAAAGAAAGACATTTCAGGTCATTTCACGGCTTTTCCCCAGCTTGCACAAAGCACCTTTTTTCTGGTAGCCGTCCCGTAACTTTGCGCATCTTTTATAACTATAAGTATCCTTTTATGAGTCTTTCTGAACAACAGTCTAACGAATTCATTCCCCGCCATATCGGACCCAATGAAGCTGACACCAAAGCCATGCTGAAAACGATCGGTGAAAACAGTTTATCAGACCTGATCGATAAAACAGTGCCTGCCGGTATCCGGATGAGCAAGCCATTGAATATTCCGGCGGCTATGAGTGAGCATGAATACCTGAAACATATCAAAGAAGTATCATTGCGGAATAAAGTATTTGCCAATTATATCGGGCAGGGTTATTATGATACGATCACTCCTTCAGTCATTCTTCGTAATATTTTCGAAAACCCGGGATGGTACACCCAGTACACACCTTACCAGGCGGAGATATCACAAGGCCGTTTGGAAAGCCTGTTGAATTTTCAAACCATGGTCAGCGACCTGACTGGATTGCCTATTGCCAATGCCTCTTTGCTGGATGAAGGCACGGCTGCCGCAGAAGCCATGACCATGTTCTTCAATACACTGAACAAACAGGATCATATAGAAAGACCAACGTTTTTTGTAGACAGGGAAATCTTTCCGCAGACAAAAGACCTGCTGGTGACAAGAGCAGTTCCGGTGGGAATAGAAATAGCAGAAGGTGATTATAAAACAGCTGCGATTGACGGAACTTATTTCGGTGCTATCGTCCAATACCCCAATGATAAAGGTGCCATAGAAGATTACAGGAGCTTTATTGATAAAGTACATGCTGCCGGAGGTTTTGTAGTAATGGCCACCGACCTGCTTGCACTCACTTTATTAACTCCCCCCGGAGAACTGGGAGCAGATGTAGCTGTTGGCTCTGCACAGCGATTTGGTGTGCCTTTAGGATACGGCGGACCCCATGCGGCTTTCTTTGCGGCCAAAGATGAATTCAAACGCAGCATACCCGGCCGTATCATCGGTATCAGTATTGATGCGCAGGGCAACCGGGCTTTGCGAATGGCACTGCAAACAAGGGAACAACATATCAAAAGAGAAAAAGCCACTTCCAATATTTGTACAGCACAGGCATTGCTGGCTAATATGGCTGCTATGTATGCTGTGTATCATGGTCCCGATGGATTAAAAAATATTGCAAAGCGGGTAGCCCTGTACACCCAAACAGTAGCAGAGGCCATTGAAGAAAGAGGATTTGCATTGACTGCAGACCATTACTTTGATACTATTGTAGTAAAAACTGATAAACTAGCTGTCATCAGGGAAAAGGCAGAAAGACAGCAGATCAATCTCCGATATATTGATAACAATCATATTGGTATTTCACTGGATGAAACTACCGATGTGGCTGACCTGTTTGACCTGATCAACTGTTTTGAGAACGATAAAGACCCGGTGGCTTTTGATATGGACCAGGATGCTGAGCTGGAGCATATACCTTCTTCTTTAACGAGAACTTCTCCTTTCCTCACTCACCCGGTATTTAATACGCATAGAAGCGAAAGCCAGATGATGCGGTATATTAAACAACTGGAGAATAAAGATCTTTCGCTTAACACTTCTATGATCTCATTGGGAAGCTGCACCATGAAACTGAATGCTGCTTCAGAAATGATGCCGCTGAGCTGGGCTCACTGGAGCAAGATCCATCCTTTTGCACCCGCTAACCAGGCAGAGGGATATAAATATATTATAGATGAATTAAGTAACTATCTCTGCGAAATAACAGCTTTTGATGCCTGCAGCCTGCAACCCAACAGTGGCGCACAGGGTGAATATGCAGGGTTGCTTACCATCAAATCATATCATGAAGCCAACGGCGATCATCACCGCAAAGTAATGCTGATACCTATCTCAGCACATGGTACTAATCCTGCCAGTGCAGTAATGGCCGGAATGAAAGTAGTAGTGGTAAAAGCATTGGAGAACGGATATATTGATGTAGAAGACCTCAAAGCAAAAGCTGCTCAATACAGCAATGACCTGGCTGGTATTATGATCACTTACCCGAGTACATA
>CAZTKV010000101.1:3641-6369 GCA_964614285.1 uncultured Chitinophaga sp.
GGATGCTGGGTAATGAAGGTGTGAAAGCTGCTACCGAGTATGCTATTCTGAATGCTAACTATATGCGGGCAAGACTGGATGGTCAATATGACATCCTTTACACCAATAACAATGGCCAGTGTGCCCATGAGTTTATTGTTGACCTGCGGCCATTCAAGAAATCAGCAGAAGTGGAGGCCGAAGATGTAGCGAAAAGGCTTATCGATTACGGTTTTCATGCGCCAACTATGAGTTTCCCGGTACCGGGTACTATTATGATAGAACCGACAGAAAGTGAAGACAAGGCTGAACTGGATCGTTTCTGTGATGCCTTACTTTCTATCCGTGAAGAAATAAAGGCTATCGAAGAAGGCAAGGCGGATAAAAAAGATAATGCGTTGAAGAATGCACCGCATACTCAATTTGTTGTTACAGGCAATGAATGGAAACACAGTTATTCAAGACAGGAAGCTGCCTTCCCTCTTTATTATGTTACATTAAATAAATTCTGGCCTTCTGTAGCAAGAGTAAATAATACACATGGCGACAGGCACCTCATCTGTACCTGTGAACCCGTGGAGAGTTATATGGAGGTTATGAACTAGAAAATCCTTGTCACCCTGAGTAAAACGAAGGGTGTACCTGTGAGCCGGTAGAGAGTTACATGGTAGCTGAAGCTTAGTACCTGATTATATTAAAATAAAAAAGAGGTTGTCAGTATGACAACCTCTTTTTTATTCATGGCTGTTATATATCAAAACCTGTTACGGCTTTTTCCGTTGCTTTTGTCTCCTTCATTTCTCTGCGGACGGTTACCTCCATCGTTTCTTCTTTCAATTTGTCGTGGTTGTTCCTGTTGTCTTCTTTGCTCAACCTGCGGAGCCTGTCTTTGTGGTCCGCTGCTTCTCACTTCACGCTGACGACCCGGATTGCTTCCTCCGTTTTCGCTTCGCCTTTCAAATTGCCGGCGGTCATTATTTCCATTGTTACCAACGTTTGGATTCCTGTCAGGCCTTTCAGTGGGTCGTATCACCCTTGTATTACCTTCCCTGTTCGGCTGGCGATCTGGAGTATTGTCGTTGCGGTCAAAACGGCGGCGATCAGGATTGTTGTTACTGTTACCATTATTTTGAGGCGGTCTTACTGTATTATCATTTCTTCTGATAGGAGAATTATTCGCCCTGTCACGGTTATCAGGTCTGTTGCCCCGGTTATCGGCTATTCTTCCATCGTTCCGGTTGTCATTTTCATTTCTCCTGAAGCCATTGTCGCTTCTACCGTTGCGGAAGCTGCCATTGTTCCTGTCATATCTTTCAACTTGCCGGGGAGAAAAACTTCGGTTATTATCACGACGGATATTTGGACGGTAAACACTCACTTCATTATTCCTGAATTGTGTTCTGCCCGGCCTGTATGAATCGCGGAAACGAACCGGTGTTATTCTGCCGCAATATCTTTCTGCTTCGAACCTGCTCGGTCCTGAGCGATAACCATATCGTCCGCCGTAGTTGAAGTTTATTACTGTAGTAATATTTATGATGGAATAGTTGCGCCGGCGGTCAATACAATAATCATAGATACGGGGATAAGTAATATATCTTCTTGGTGCAAAACACCAGAAGTCATACGGCGGAGAATAACTGCCGATATTAAAATTGACACTGATGTTGATGCCCGGTCTTATTGGTGCCCATCCATAATAGTCACCTCCATCTCTCCAGGCCACCCATGCAGGCGACCACTCATAACCCGGTACCCAATACCATCCGTAATAAGGATCCTGGTCCCATCGTCCATAGTGGAAAGGAGCCCATCCCCAATCGTAATCTGATACCCACATCCATTCGGCATCTTCTGTCCATACCCAATGGCCATTGGTGCTGTAAGGTCTGAAATCAGGACCAGCGTCCGGCACCCATACATAACCATGCCCCGGATAATCTATCCAGCGGCCATGCGGACTCAGCTCATCATAAAATGTCTGGTAGGATACCTCCCTGCCATCATCATAATCATTATCATCATATTGAGCCGAAACCGTGTTTCGCAAAGAACTGCCCAGCACCAATACCAATGCCAGTGCAGTGATTTTCATGATACTTTTCATCGTCATACTTTTTTTGTAGTAAATGATTCATGCAAAAATTGTTAAGTGGTTTTCTTCCTGTTACACTTATATGACGCTATTTCTGTGCCATGCGGCTACCTGTAAAGTGAGGCTATGCTATTTTAGCAAAACATTGTATCAAGTGTTAAAATAATTCCGGTTCGGAATAATAATTAACTTTAAGTCAAATAAAAAAATGGATCAGCAAATAATCAACCTCTACGACGAATACACTCACAAACCTCTTAGCCGTCATGAATTTTTACGCAGGCTCACCCTGCTGGCCGGCGGCACGGCTGCAGCTATGGCATTATTGCCATTACTGGAAGTAAACTATGCGAATGCTGCTGTTACCCCACAGGAAGAACTTTTTACGGAAAGAATAAGTTACCCGGGAATCAATGGGGATATGCAGGCTTATGTAGCAAGACCCAAAGAAGATAAAAAATATGCCGCCGTTGTCGTCATTCATGAAAACCGGGGACTGAATGCACATATAGAGGATGTGGCCCGCCGGGCTGCCAAAGCCGGATTTTTAGCCATTGCACCAAATGCATTATCATCATTGGGCGGAACTCCGGAGAATGCAGACGAAGCAAGAGCAAAATTTCAACAATTAAAACCAGAAGATAACCTGCAAAA
>CAZTKV010000101.1:6469-9486 GCA_964614285.1 uncultured Chitinophaga sp.
AATTATGAGTTGTACATGTACGAGGGAGCCCAGCATGCTTTTCATAACGATACAGCTCCTACAAGATATGATGAAACCGCCGCCAAACTGGCCTGGCAGCGGACGATTGATTTTTTCAATAAATACCTGAAATAGTTTTATGCTGCATCGAATCGTTGCTGCACCACTTTCCAATCTACCACATTCCACCATGCATTGATATAATCCGGGCGACGGTTCTGGTATTTAAGATAATAGGCATGTTCCCACACATCTAACCCTAATAAAGGAATTCCTTTCAGATCGCTTACATCCATCAAGGGATTGTCCTGGTTTGGCGAAGATCCCACTACCAGTTTACCGTCTGCTGTTTTTACCAGCCATGCCCAGCCACTTCCAAAACGGTTTTTTCCGGCATCACTGAATTGTGTTTTGAAGGCTTCAAAAGAACCAAAGTCCTTAATGATGTTTGTTATGATGGTCGATTGTGGTGCATTTGACTCAACAGGGCTCTTCATGCTCTTCCAGAAAAATTCATGATTGTAATGCCCACCCCCGTTATTGCGCATCTTGACCGAATATTTTGAGATCTTTCCGAGCAGGGATGTTAGTTTCACTTTTTCAATGTCCACATACTCCGCCTTGACGGCTTCAGCAAGATTCTTTGCATAGGCAGCCGCATGCTTTGAATAATGTATTTCCATCGTCATTGTATCAATCACTGATTCCAGCGCTGAATAGGCATAAGACAAAGGTTGTTGGGCATAAGGCACCTCTTCTGCCCCTGAAATTATACCAGAAGCTCTGTGATTCTCTGCAAAAGTTGATAATGCCGTCATAGAAAGCCCGGCTGCTAATCCGGCTTTACCAGTCATCTTCAAAAATTCCCTGCGATTGCTTTCAAGATTGTTTTCCATAGTAATTTAAATTAATAGTGAAACAAGTTATAAGGTTTAAAATTAAACCTATTTGCAGATACAGGACTATTTTGATTGTTAAGTGGTTGTAAAACGTTCAAAAAAAACCTCAAAGCCCCCTGTCCTATCTTCGCAACAAGCTATGCACCTCAAAGACTATTATAAACTACTTGACCTGGAGCCTTCGGCCAGTCTGCCTGAGATAAAAAAGGCTTTCAGGAAACTGGCCCTTCAATACCACCCGGATAAAAATAATAATAACCCGTATGCCGCTGCACAATTCGCTGATATAAAAGAAGCCTATGAAGTACTGACAGATCCGGGCAAAAAAGAATATTACCTGCAACAGCGCTGGTACAATCAAAGCGTTGGAAAAAGAAAGACACAGGAGGTAATTACTCCCGTTACCCTGCTTAAACAAGCACTTGAACTAGAAAGGTATGTTTCGAAACTGGATACTTTCAGAATGGATAAACAAGGGTTGCAGCAATACATTCTTGATCTGCTGTCTGACAGCAGCATTGAACAAATCGGGAAATTCAATGAGACCGAAACAAACAGGCAGATTATTTCTGTTTTGATGCAGGCCATCAAACCATTACCGCCGCTATATACAACAGATATTATTATAAAACTAAGATACCTTGCAGGAAAAGATACTGTTGCAGTTGACCAACTGGAATTATTTGTTCAGCAACGTCAAAGAAAATACCAGAAAGAAAAGTATTCTATTCTTGTAATAATTATCCTGACAATCAGTATCTGTCTTCTTATTTTTCTTCTTGGCCGTTGAGCTATCTTTGCCGCTATGCACTACGTATCAGTTGAAGGATTGACCAAGAGCTATGGCATACAACCACTCTTTTCAAATATCTCATTTCATATAGAAGAAGGTGATAAAATTGCCCTGGTGGCCCGGAACGGTACCGGTAAATCCACCCTTTTAAAGATACTGGCTGGAAAAGAAACAGCTGATAATGGTAAGGTATGGGTCAATAAGGATGTGGATGTCGTCCTTTTTGAACAGGAACCCTCCTTTGTTGAAGAAAGGTCTGTACTTGATAATATCTTCTTTCATGCCCATCCTGTCATTGCTGCAATAAAAGAGTATGAAGCAGTAAGTGAACAGGAAGATGCAGATAAACTAAGTGCGGCCATCATTAAAATGGATGAGCTGGGAGCCTGGGACTTTGACACCAAAGTAAAGCAGGTGCTGGGAAAATTGAATATTCATCACCTGAATCAGCCGGTGAATACCTTAAGCGGCGGACAACGAAAAAGAGTGGCGCTGGCAAAAACACTGATCGATATAGGCTTTGAACACAAACATGTACTGCTGATAATGGATGAACCTACCAACCATCTTGATGTAGAAATGGTGGAGTGGCTGGAACATTACCTGGATAAAGAAAGAGTAACCCTCCTGTTAGTAACCCATGACCGTTACTTCCTGGATGCGGTATGTGAAGAAATATGGGAACTGGATGGCAGTAATATGTATACCTATAAAGGGGATTATGAAAATTACCTGGAAAAGAAAGCAGCAAGGATAGAAAATGATCTTTCTTCAATCGATAAAGCAAAAAATCTTTACCGCAAGGAACTGGAATGGATGCGAAAACAACCCAAGGCCCGTACCACAAAAAGTAAAAGCAGGCAGGATAATTTTTATGAAGTAGAGAAAAAAGCCAAACAGCAGATTGTTGACGAGCAGATGCAACTAAATATGAAAATGAGCCGGCTCGGTGGCAAAGTCATTGAGCTGAAGAAGATCTATAAAAGTTACGGCGACAAAGTATTACTCAAAGGTTTCGATTACACTTTCAAAAAAGGAGAAAGAATAGGCGTAGTCGGGAAAAACGGTGTTGGTAAATCCACTTTCATTAACATATTGCAGGGGATTGAAAAAGCTGATAGCGGAAAGATCAATATCGGGGATACCGTCATTTTTGGCAATTATTCACAGCAGGGATTAGAAGTAAAGGAAGACATAAGGGTCATTGAATTTGTAAAAAATATTGCCGAAAATTTTCCGCTGGCAAGTGGTGGTTCATTAAGTGCTGCCCAGTTCCTGCAGTTATTCCTGTTTGACCCCGACAAACAATATACCTATATCAGTAA
>CAZTKV010000102.1:0-2306 GCA_964614285.1 uncultured Chitinophaga sp.
CTGTTCATACTGGCCAAAAACTCTTCGTTGTTCTTGGTTCCTTTCATCCTGTTTTGCAATTCTCTCATCGCTTCTTCCGCATTCATATCAGTGAGATAAACACGGAGCAGGTTCATTCTTTGCAATACATCTTTATCCAGTAATAAATCATCACGACGGGTAGAAGACGCAACAAGATCAATAGCCGGGTAAATACGTTTGTTGGCCAATCGACGATCAAGCTGCAATTCCATATTACCCGTTCCTTTGAATTCTTCAAAGATCACCTCATCCATTTTACTTCCTGTATCTACCAGCGCTGTTGCAATAATGGTTAATGAACCACCATGCTCGATCTTCCTGGCTGCACCAAAAAACTGTTTTGGCTTTTGCATCGCATTTGCTTCCACACCACCAGACAATACTTTTCCGCTGGAGGGAGCAACGGTATTGTGTGCTCTTGCTAAACGGGTAATAGAATCCAGCAATATCACCACATCATGACCGCACTCTACTAAACGTTTTGCTTTTTGTAAGGCAATAGTTGACACTTTCACATGCTTTTCGGCAGGTTCGTCAAATGTAGAGGCAATTACTTCTGCTCTTACACTTCTTTCCATATCGGTCACCTCTTCAGGACGTTCATCTACCAGCACTACCATCAGGTAACACTCAGGATGGTTAGCTGCAATAGCATTGGCCACTGCTTTAAGCAACATTGTTTTACCTGTTTTCGGCTGCGCTACTATCAATCCCCGCTGGCCCTTACCAATGGGAGTGAACAAATCCATGATGCGGGTAGAATAATCAGCAGGATTGGTGAACAGGTTCAACTTCTCATACGGAAATAACGGCGTGAGATAATCAAATGGTACCCTGTCACGAACTTCCTCAGGACTCTTTCCATTTATGGTATCCACTTTTAATAAAGCAAAATATTTCTCTCCTTCTTTTGGGGGACGTACAGCACCATGAACGGTGTCACCGGTTTTTAATCCGAATAATTTTATCTGGGAAGGGGAAACATATACATCGTCGGGAGAGGATAAATAATTATAATCAGATGAACGGAGGAAGCCATAACCGTCCGGCATCATCTCAAGTACGCCTTCACCCAGTATCACTCCGTCAAATTCAACATTGAATTGCTGCTGCTGTTCACGGCGGGCAGGATAAAACTTATTTTGTCCTGCGCCAGATGGGTTTTCAGGAGATTGCTGGTTGCCCTCGTTAAGAATTGCCTGCGCCAGCTGATCGGTCTTGCTTGCCTGTTCAGCTTCTGACTCGGCAGGTTGTGCTTCTTCTGTTGCATCAGCTATAGTTTCTTTTTCATCGGGTTTTTTACGGCCTCTTTTTACAGGGGTTTTGTCATCTTTTTTTACGGGCATATTGGTCTTTTTGATAATTGTTTTTTCTTCGCCACCGCTCTCAACTACCGCCTCTTCGCTGCCCCCGGTGCTGGTATTGGTTTTGATAATACGTTTACGTTTGCCGTCTTCGGCGGGTTTGGCGCCTTTGGCTCCGGCAATAGCCTGACTGTCAAGAATTTTATAAACCAAATCCTGTTTACTCAGCTTTTTGGCGTTGGGGATTTTAAGCTGGTCGGCAATGTCCAGCAGTTCAGGAACGAGCATGTCGTTCAGTTGGAGAATATCGTACATATGAAATCGTTGATGTTAGTCACAACACAGGGTAACCAATCTTGAAAAATGAAAATGTTTGGGTTTATGTTGAATGAAATCGGCAGGTAAATGATGAACCAAAAGCCTTGGGAGAACTATTTTTATCAGCCCATTTCCGATGCAAGTATACGGCTAATTCGGGAAAACCAAAAATTTTCGGATTTTACCTTATTTATCACAGCGGTTTAACCAGAGTCTTCCTAATGGGAATCCAATCTTTTATACCCCAAAAATGCCAGAGCAGAAAGGGATATTATTGCTGGTCGCCATGCTTTACCTTTGCACCTCGCAAAACGGCAATTATGTTCAACAAAAGAATCAGGATAAAAGAGCTGCTGGCACAGGATCCGGCAGGACAGGAAGTAACGGTGATGGGATGGGTGCGAACCTTTCGCAACAACCAGTTTATTGCATTAAATGATGGCAGTACTAATAATAATATACAGGTGGTGGTGGAACTGGGCAAGTTTAATGATGAACTGCTGAAAAGAATTACCACTTCAGCTTCATTGAAGATAACAGGCACTGTGGTTCCGTCTCTTGGGAAGGGCCAAAAAATGGATCTGAAAGCGATCACTATCGAGGTATTAGGAGACAGCGATGCAGAGAAATACCCGCTGCAACCCAAAAAACACAGTCTTGAAT
>CAZTKV010000102.1:2406-9401 GCA_964614285.1 uncultured Chitinophaga sp.
AATAGTAATACAACAAGACACCTTGCAGAATTCTGGATGATAGAACCGGAAATGGCTTTTTATGATTTAGAAGATAACATGAACCTTGCCGAGGAGTTTATTAAATACATTATCCGGTATGCAATGGATAACAACAGGGAAGACCTCGAGTTTTTGGCGCAACGACTGGCAGAAGAAGAAAAACAGTTACCTCAGGATAAACGCAGCGAAATGGGGCTGATTGAAAAACTGGAATTTGTACTCAATAATAATTTTGAACGCCTCACTTATACAGATGCCATTGATATTCTGAAAGAGAGTAATCATAATAAGAAAAAGAAATTTCAGTATGAAATCACCGGCTGGGGGATGGACCTGCAAAGTGAGCATGAAAGATACCTGGTAGAGAAGCACTTCAAAAAACCAGTGATACTTTACAACTATCCTGCTGCTATCAAAGCATTTTATATGCGGCAGAATGAAGATGGGAAAACAGTAGCCGCAATGGATATTCTTGCACCCGGCATTGGTGAAATTGTGGGCGGCTCGCAAAGGGAAGAAAGACAGGATAAACTGGAGCAACGAATGAAAGAGATGCATATTCCTGCCGAAGAACTCTGGTGGTATCTCGATACAAGAAGATTCGGAACTGTTCCACATGCCGGCTTCGGTCTCGGTTTTGAACGCATGGTGCAGTTCGTAACCGGCATGACGAATATCCGTGATGTGATTGCTTTTCCGAGAACACCGGGAAGTGCGGAGTTTTAAATTAAAGCGGCAAGCCAAATAGAAAAGGCGACTTAATTTCTTGTGAAATATATTTTCTAGGGAGTTGTTTATCTGCAAAAGAGAAAACAGTAATTTCACTTACACCATCTCAGAGCTATCAATGAAAAAGATTGTCCTTTCAGGATTATGTGTACTTTTTTCTGTATTTGTTTTTGCACAAACCTGGGAGGAGTTAAATAAACAGGTTAACGAATTATCCGTCAAAGGAGAGCATGAGAAAGTAATTCCCATAGCACAAAAAGCAATTGAAGCTGCAAAAAAAGAGTTTGGAGAGGAGCACTTAAACTATGTTGCCAGCATATATAATCTTGGAACGACTTATGCGAGTTTAGCCCGGTATAAAAATGCAGAGCCTTTATTAATTCAGGCGAAAGAAATATTAAAACAAACTGCAGGAGAAAATACGGTTGAATATTGGTTAATGCTGAATAACCTTGGGGTGCTGTATGAAAGGACGGGTCAGTATGAAAAAGCGGAACCACTCCACCTGCAGGGGATACAGATAATTAAAAAAATAGAAGGAGACAGCAGCGCCAGATATGCACAAAGCCTGAATAACCTTTCACTGCTGTATGTAAATATCGGGCAATATGAAAAAGGAGAATATCTGAACAAACAGGGTCTGGAGATTCAGAAAAAAATAATTGGGGAGAATAACCCTGCTTATATAAACGGACTGAATAATCTTGCTTTTCTGTACAAAACAACGGGGTTATATCAAAAGGCAGAGCCTCTTTATCTTAAGGTAAAAGAGTTACGGAAAAAACTGGTTGGAGAAAACCACGCCGATTATGCAAACATCCTCAACAATCTCGGTACATTGTATACCAATATGGGTGAATTCGAAAAAGCAGAAAGCCTGCTGAAAGAAGCCGGTGATATACGAAGAAGGATATTGGGAGAAAACCATCCCAATTTTACTAACACACTAAATAACCTTGCTCTTTTATATGAACACATGCTGCAGCCTGAAAAAGCAGAAATATTGTACAAACAGACAATGGAGATCCGTAAAAAAATTCTTGGAGAAACACACCCTGTTTATGCACAAAGCCTGAACAATCTCGCCGTCTGTTATATCCGTAACGACAACGCAGCTAAAGCCGAACCACTGGCTTTGACAGCCACCAGCATCCAGCTTCGAAATTTAAAACAGGTTTTTGGAATACTTTCTGAGAGGGAAAAGAAAAACTACCTGATCAACAACATTCAGCAATCAGATATTAACAACAGCCTCCTCTATAAAAGCCTTGAGCCTTCCTCACAGCTTTTAAGAACTAATTTTGATCTGCAATTATTTTTAAAGTCATTGGCACTTTCAGAAACACTGGATTTGCTCTCAATAGTCAGCCGCAGCAAGGATTCTGTCGTTCTCCGGCTGCTGAATGATTGGCAAAAAAATAAAAAAATACTTGCACGGCAATATGCCTTGCCACAAAACATGAGAGCTGCAGGTATTGACAGTATAGAAGCAAAGGCAGAGCTGGAAGAAAAAGAACTTAACCGAAAATTCACTGAATTTCGCCGGCAGCAAAATGCTGTTCACATATCAATGAAAAACGTTCAGCAGCAATTAGAGAAGGATGAAGCAGCAATAGAGTTTGTGAGCTTCGGAGTTCCTGTCAAAACTTCGACAGACAGTACAGTGTATGCTGCATATATTCTGACTAAAAGCGATTCTGTTCCCCGCTTTGTTCCCCTCTTTGTAGAAAAACAATTGCAGCGGCTACTGGACAGCACCGGCAAAACCACCACCACGACTGCTGGATTTTTTTACCGGGGGCTTAACAAAGAAGACAAAAACACAAAAAAGGGAGAAGCGTTGTATAAACTTGTCTGGCAACCCTTAGAACCCTGTCTGACCGGGATAAAAAAAATCTCCTACTCACCTGCCGGCAAGCTATTTAGTATTGCTTTTCATGCCCTTCCTCTTGGCAACGATTCGTTGCTGATGGAGAAGTATCAAATGCAGCAATATACCAGCACCAGGCAAGTGGCTTTGCGCAATAAAGAAAATCAGACCGTAAAACCAGCCAGCATTGCGTTGTTTGGGGACGCAACTTTTTCAATGGATAGTTCTCAGCTTACAAATCGCCGGACAAATTTGTCAGAGAGCTATGCCTCAAGATCTGTATACACACCATCGTTAAGAGGCGGCGGGTTTGAACCATGGGTCAGCCTTCCCGGAACAGGAGAAGAAATAAATTCTATCAAACAGTTATTTGATAAAAATAAAATCACTAATAAGTCATTTACGCAAACAACTGCTTCTGAAGAAAACCTGAAAGCACTCAGCGGCAATTCACCTCAGGTACTGCATATTGCCACACATGGATTCTTTTTACCCGACCCTAATAAAACAAAGAAGATTGATAATACAAATGTTTATACTATAGCAGACGATCCCTTGTTAAGAACCGGGTTGGTATTATCCGGGGCTAATTATGCATGGAGCGGAAACACACCTATTGACAGTGTAGAAGATGGTATTGTAACTGCATACGAAATTTCACAATTAAACTTAAGCAATACCGAACTTGTTGTGCTCAGTGCCTGCGAGACAGCGCTGGGAGATGTGATAGGAACAGAAGGGGTGTTTGGATTGCAGAGGGGATTTAAAATGGCCGGGGTAAAAAAAATGATTGTAAGCCTGTGGAAAGTACCTGACAGGGAGACTTCAGAACTAATGACCGCTTTTTATACTTACTGGATGAAAGGAAAAACAATCAACGATGCTTTTGCGCAGGCGCAGGCCGATATGCGAAAAAAATTTTCACCCTTTTATTGGGCAGCTTTTGTATTGGTTGAATAAATACTATTCATGCACACACATTACCGGCACATGGGCCTGGTAAACCAGTTGCTTAGTAGAGCTCGGTTTAAAGATTGCCTGTAACAGTTTATGTTTTTTAGGAATAGTTATTATCAGGTCAAGGTTATTTTTTTCAGCAAACTCATTGATGCCATCTTCAATATCTGCATGTTCAATGAAATGGTACGATGGTTTTGACTCTTCCAGCATGGTGTGTAACAGTATTGATTGCTCAGGTGTTTCAGGCTTGAAATGTTTGTTATCGTGGTCCACATTCAGTACATGCAGTTCAGCGCCGAATTCCTTTATAAATTCTTTAATAAAATGGGTAGGAGTGGTTTTTACAACGTCTCTGAAATCGCAGGCAAATCCGATCTTCTTAATGCCATTCCCGAAAGTTTTTCCCGGCGGAACACAGATCACCGGCCAGTTAAGGTGGCGTATAGCAGTCAGTGTATTACTGCCAAATAAGATTCTTTCAACACCTGAGGACCCCTTAGTTCCCATCACTACAGCAAAAGGATTGATCTTTTCACATAGATTTTCCAATTCATCAGTTACATTACCCATGCGGGTTTCGGTATATACTTTTACTGAACCAGAAGTAAGGTGTTCCACTTCTTGCTTCAGTCTTTCAATTTGTTCTTCAGCCCCTTTCCTCAGATCCTCGATCGATACCAAGACGATCGGGGTGTCTGAAAAACTTACCGGCACCTGGTATACATGCAGCAATAATATGCTGGCATTAACTGCTTTTGCCATATCAATGCCGTAATGCAAAGCATTAGTGGCTACAGGCGAAAAATCGGTCGGGATGATGATTGTTTTCATGCTTATAAGTTGTAGTTAAAGGTAGCACGGGTATAGCTTTCCGGCCATGATAGTTGTCAGCAGAACTAATGATTTTTTGTGGAAAAGAGCAGGCCTTGCGTCTGTACTACAAACAACGCTTATGACGGCTTTCAGTACAACAAGCGAATATTCAGCTAAAAAGGAAAGCAGGACCAGGGTGAGGCGGATGGTAAAGTACAATTTGAAAATTGATATGACACCAATGGTTGATCTTGGATTCCTGCTGATTAGTTTCTTTGTGATAACTACTGAGTTAAGCAAACCCACTACGATGGACCTGTTCATGCCTAAGGACGGAAAACCGATGGATCTGGGAGCCTCTGATGCACTTACCATATTGATGGATAATGACAATACTTTCTGGTATTATCACGGCAGTTGGGAAGAGGCCGAAAAAAATGGTTCAGTAGTACGAACAGATTTTTCTGGCAGCAATGATATACGAAACGTAATCACCGCTAAGCAAAAATGGCTGGATATTTATAATAAGCAGGAGGGACGTAACGGACTGATGTTACTTGTTAAGCCAGCCTCCGGAGCTTCTTACAAAAATATAGTTGATGTGCTGGACGAGGTGAGCATTAACCAAGTGAAAAAATACGCATTGATGAAACCCACGGCCGAAGAAACAGAATGGCTGCAGAGGAACAGGTGAACACAGATTGTAGGTTGCGTTGGCTAATTAAGTTATCTTTCAGGGACAGATAACCATATGGCAGGCAGCGTCTTCTCCGGCCGGTTTATAACGGCAATTTCACTTTTTTCTTTTTTGATTTACCTCCTTTACAGGGTAATGCTGATCTATTATCCGCAGCCTGACGCCGGGGGTGTAGAAGGAAACATTATCTATTTTGTTCAGCGATTGCTGGAGGGGCAGCCGCTTTATACGGATCCGGAACTGCCGCCCTATGCCATAGCACAATATTCGCCGTTGTATTATTATATAGTTGCCGGAGTTTCTAATCTGTTGGGCTTTTCTGCAGATGATCTTTTGCCACTTTATATGGTTAGCAGAAGCGTTTCATTATTGCTGAACCTCCTTTTTATTATAATAATCTTTTTAACCGCCAGGAATATCTTTAATGTACCATCCAATAAAAGTATATGCGCTGCTGTTGCTGCATTTATATTCCTGGAAATAACTTCTTTTTCCAGGCCGGATAGCCTTAATCATGTTTTCTTCCTGCTTACTCTTTATGTTTTCATGGAGGGATTAAAAACAGAACGGCAAAATAAAAAGACCATTTTAATAACAGCCTTACTGTCTTCTGTTGCTTTATTCTGCAAGCAAACATCTTTCATTTTACCTTTTATTATCGGATCCTGGTTGCTTTACACAAAAAAAATCAGGGAAACGATCCTTTTTGGGCTGGTGTATTTACTGGCTGTATTCTTTTTTATTTTTCCTGTTTATTTAAACGGAGACCTCGGGTATTTTTATAAGAATGTTGTGCAGGGTATTAATAACGGAATTAGCATTTCGTGGTTCAGAGGAGTAATACTGGCAGATTTTTATTTTGCATTCGGACTATTGTTTGTGCCGGCTTACCTGGTTATACTTTACCGGCTGAAAAGAGAAAAGGAAGAATTACAGCAATTTACCCTTTTTGCTATGGTAGTATTATTTGTGCTGCTAAACGCAATAGCGATAAAGAACGGATCCAATCCCGGGTATTTTACAGAGTGGTGGAGTTTATTATTTATATTAATTGCATACAGCTGGCCGCAACTAAGTAAAGCGGCATCGGCTATTGATCTACGGATTCCGGCAGCTATAGTAGTTTTTGTGTTTCTTATTAAAGGGGTAAAACTTGAATTCCCGCTGAGAACAATGTTGTCAGTCCCAAAAACGGGTATAGGGGAGCAGTATAAAAAAGAGAAAGAAATAGAAGGCTACATCACCCATCAACTATCCCCAACAGATAAGTATTGTGTCTTTACTAATTATAATACGGCGGAAAGCTATTTGGGCAATATGTTATTTAGGCAAGCGGTTGCTCCACAAATGGATATCATAGGATTAGCGGCGTATCAATACAGGAAATATGATTATAGCGATCTGAATGCCGCTTTTACAGACGGCCGTATAAAATGGATGCTGATGAGAACCACAGGACCGCAAAAGCAATTCTTTGAAATAAAACTCGATAAGTTTGAGCTGGATACTACTATGAACGGGTTTAATATTTATAAATACCAACCCTGAACAAGGTATGATAATGGTTGTCAATAATAAATTGGAAAAACATGCTTTTTTATTTTCCTTATTGGTTACAGCAATTTTATTATTCTTATTTACAAGTATAACTACCCCTCTTCTCAATTCCGGCGACGATGCTTTTATGATGTACACTTTGGCAGGAGGTTTTGGGGAGGCGCCAACCAATCTTTTACATTATAATCACCTCTGGCATCCATGGCTTGGAAGCCTGGTGAGTAATTTGTTCTCTGTAATGCCGGGAGTCAACTGGTACTCAATAGCGTTGCTGGTTTATCATTGGCTGGGGTTAACAGCTGTTTTTTATGTAATGCTACGAACGGTAAAGCTGTCATCGGCTATTTT
>CAZTKV010000103.1:0-5864 GCA_964614285.1 uncultured Chitinophaga sp.
CCTCATACCCGTTGCATAAAAAATGATTACCAACATTTTTGCATTCAGGCTTTTCCAGTCTTCAGCAGCGGAATTCAATGTTTCGAGCAGTGTTCTGGTATCTTCCTCTTTTACAAAAACCGGCAGCCGCTTACCTATTTTTGGGCTGATCACTTTATCCATAGGGGTGCTTTCAATAGCACCTGTTTTCATATGATATTTAAAAAAAGACTTCAGGCTGGATATTTTCCGGTTCAGGGATTTAGAACTTAGCCCTTTGTCCTTCAAAGAAGCCAACCAGCTCCTTACAAAAGCGGAAGTGGTGTCTTTTAATGCTGTTGCGCCAAACTGGATTTCTGCGTAATCGTAAAACTCGATAAGGTCTGTGGTATAAGATGTAAGTGTATGGAATGAATACCTTTTTTCGAACTTAAGGTAATCAAGGAAGGATTGAATATGCGGACGATCTGCTACAGGCATAAAAAAAGACAGCTACAAAGCTATTGAACTTTGCAGCTATCTGTAAATATTATTGTTCAGCGTTAAATTACCCTTCGATCTTACCGCTGGCTATATTCTGCTTGTAGATCGCTTTCAGTACTTCGCCACGGCGCTTTACTGATGGCTTTGTGAAACTTTGACGCTCCCGTAACTGAAGCAAAATTTTCGATTTTTCGAATTTCTTCTTGTACTTCTTCAACGCCTTGTCGATATTTTCGCAATCTTTTGAGTCGATTATCAGCATAACTTATATACCTCCTTCGGTATTTTTTAGGACGGCAAAGATAGGCGGGAATTTTGAAAAGACGAAATGAAAAATAGAAATGATTTAACTTGCCTTTATGTTTACAGGCATTGTAGAAACTACAGGGGTTGTTAAAGAGGTCATTTCCAGTGGTTCAAACAGGATATTCTGGATTGAATCTCCCATTTCTGACCAGTTAAAAACCGATCAAAGTGTAAGCCATAGCGGCGTTTGCCTCACGGTGGAGGAAGTTAAAAATAATCTCCACCGGATTACCGCAATAGACGAAACTCTCCAAAAATCAAATCTTGGCAGCTGGGGAAAAGGCACTCTTGTAAATCTTGAACGTTGTCTTCAGTTAAATGATCGTATTGACGGACACCTGGTACAGGGGCATGTTGACGCTACAGGCATTTGCATCAAAAAAACCGATAAAGAGGGCAGTTGGGAATTTGAATTTGAGTTCCCTAAAAAATTTGCGGCTCTTGTGATCGAAAAAGGTTCTATTTCTTTAAACGGAATAAGCCTGACCGTTTTTGATGTTAAAAAGAAAACCTTCAGGGTTGCCATCATCCCATTCACATTTGAACATACCAATATCAGAAGCCTTAATACCAGCGACCGGGTAAACCTGGAGTTTGATATGATTGGCAAGTATTTGCTCAGAAGACTATCTTTGAAAGACTAACTACTAACCTCCTTTCGTGTGATGAACCCCGAAAATCCCAACAGGCAATATTATCCTGCCCTGGATGGTCTTAGAGGGCTTGCTATATTATTAGTTGTTATCTATCACAACTTCGGCTTTATTAATAATTATTTTTTCTTTGGTTGGCTGGGGGTAGATCTATTCTTTGTGCTTTCAGGCTTTCTTATCACAGACATTCTTTTAAAATCTCTTGGCACTAAAAATTATCTCAAAAATTTCTATTTACGCAGAGTGCTGAGAATCTTTCCCCTTTATTATTGTTGCCTGATTCTTTTTTTGTTAATAATTCCCAGCATCAACAGTCAGTTCGATGTAAGATATTATACACAAAACCAGCTATGGCTTTGGACTTATCTTCAAAACTGGCTTTACATTTTTAAGGATCCCGGATCCTATAATGTATTAAATCATCTCTGGTCCCTCGCAGTAGAAGAACAATTTTACCTGCTTTGGCCCCTCGTCATTATGATCGTTCGCCGGCCCAGGCGCTTACTTTTCCTCATTTCTTCATTACTGATCGGGGTATTATGCCTCCGGCTATGGATATGGAATAACCAGGTAGCAGACCTTGCTTATTTCAACCTTTATACTTTTACCCGCATTGATGGAATCTGCATCGGATGCATGATAGCCCTGCTCCAGAGAATAAACAGCCAACTTTTAAAGAATTACACTCCTTTTATTGTACTGTTCTTTGCAGCTTTGAACTTTGGTTTTTTCTTTGTGAATCGCCAATATCATTTTACGTTTCCTTATTTGGCCCTGGTGGGATATACGACATTTGCTATGATATTCGGATTGCTGGTCAATGAAGCTGTAACCAAAGAAACCAGGCTAATCAATAGTATTTTTAATATTTCACTACTCAAATTTTTTGGCAAAATTTCATATGGATTTTACATATTCCACTGGCCGGTTTATGTACTGCTCCGCCCTTTGCTACATTCTTTTATATCCAATTATCTTACAGGGGCATTATTATCACTAACCGTTTCAATGATAGCTACTATAGCAGCCATTATAATCAGCTGGATCAGCTACCAGTATTTCGAACGTTATTTTCTTAAATTGAAAGACAGATTTATTTAGTTTCACCCCATTTCTTTATCTTTTTTTTGATTGTATCTTTAGCCCATACCAATGACAGAACAGATAATAATATTGATACCTGTTTATAACGATGGCCTGTCGGCCAACAGATTGCTGAATGAACTCAGCTCTTCATTTAGCAGCTTTTCCAATTACAATTGCTCTGTTCTGATACTGAATGACGGATCAAATGAGAATATTACTATTAACAAAACATCAGCTTTGCCAGTCAGTATTCTTCATCTTCACCGGAATATCGGGCATCAAAAAGCAATTGCCATAGGATTGGCCTATATAAAAGAAAATCTTAGCTGCGATAAAGTTCTTGTGATGGATAGCGATGGCGAAGACAGGCCGGAAGATGCTGCTCTTCTCCTTAAAGAATCTGCTATCAATCCCGAAAAAATAATTTTTGCTCACAGAAAATCCCGCCAGGAAAGCAACAGGTTTCAGCTTTTTTACCGGATATACAAAATGGTATTCCGCCTGTTTACAGGTAAAAAAATAACTTTTGGCAATTTTATGATAATGCCAAAATCGTTGCTTGATAAAGTCGTATTCTACAGCGAGATATGGAGTCATATTGCGGGAGGTATTATTAAGACCGGGTTACCATATATCCTTGTCAACACGCATAGAGGCAAGAGATATGATGGCAACTCAAAGATGAGTTTTACTTCTTTGCTGATTCACGGACTCGGCGCCATTGCCGTTTTCATTGAAGTCATTGCCAGTCGGCTGTTAATTTTTTCATTATTACTCATTGGTATTTCGTTAATGGTAATACTTATATTATTAGGCATAAAAACATTTACTGACAGAGCTATTCCCGGATGGACATCTACTGTTATCTCTGCCATGCTTATCATTTTATTACAGAGTTTCCTGCTTTCTTTATTCACTATTTTCCTTTATTTATCATCACAGTCTCAGCGGAAATTTATTCCGGCAAAACATTACAAGGATTATACCGGAGCTATTGAAACCGTTTAATAAATGACAGACCCCTTCAAATACCAGGGTGATGAGTTGGCTTTATTTCAGTATGCAAAAAACTGGAAGAAATACTTCTCCCGGCAGATTACTCCTTATATCAACGGACAGGTATTGGAAGTCGGCGCAGGAATTGGCGCCAGCACACTCCTTCTTAACAATGGCATTCCTGTCAAATGGCTGCTGCTGGAACCTGACAAAGAGATGAGTGAAGTATTAGAGACACTGATTTCAGAAAAAAAACTTCCTGATAATTGCAAAATACAGACAGGAAAAATTGACCAGTTAACAGAAAAATTTGACGCTATATTATATATAGACGTACTGGAACATATTGAATCAGACAGAGAGGAAATAAGTAAAGCGGCTGCCTTATTAAACAATGGCGGGCATTTAATAGTGCTCTCTCCCGCTTTTCAATTCCTGTATAATCCATTTGATAAAGCTATTGGTCATTACAGGCGATATAATAAGAGGATGCTCCGCCAATTAACCCCTCATACCCTGAAATTGCTGCATTGCAGATATTACGACTCAGCCGGATACTTTGCCGCACTGGTTAATAAGCTGTTACTTCGTCAAAAATATCCTACCGTCAAACAAGTATTATTCTGGGACAGATGGATCATACCGGTTTCAAGAATTACAGACAAGCTATTGTTTAACAGTTTTGGCAAAAGCATTGTTTCAGTCTGGAAAAAAGAGCAGCTGCAATAAAACTCCATTTATATAGTTTTGCAAATACAACTATGCAAAATAACCTGGAAGAAATATCTTTTGATGAAGTAATTAATGAAACTGGTACGAGTTATGCTGTGTTCAGAACAACTTTGCGTCCCCGCTATACCAAAGTCCTTTCAGATATTATAAAGGGCTATTTCTTTTTATTGCTTACTTCCAGCCTCGTTTTTCTTTCAGGCCAAACCTATCCATCTTTATGGTGGCTGTATATTCCTGCGGGTAGTATTTTAATCGGATATATTGCTGCTTATATAGCCCTTTTTATTCATGAGGCAGGACATTACAACATACATCCAGACAAAAAGATAAATGACAGCCTGGCAACATTTTTTCTTTGCCTTCCATTTGGTCTTTCTATGAAATCATACAGAAAGATACACTGGCAACATCATCTTTACCTGGGGACTCCACAGGATACAGAAACCTCTTATTTTAATGCCCTGACAAAACTATTTCTCCTGGAAACACTTACGGGTGCCCATTTACTCCGTACAATGCTGAAGAAAGGGACTAATAATATATTAACCAAAGAACAAAGAAAGCAAAGCGGCATTATGCTGATTGCGGGCTTCTTGTTGCATGCAATTATTCTGGTACTCTCCTTTCTCACCGGTCATTGGACTTTTGCAATTACATGGATCCTTGGATTTGGAATTTTTTTTCCCTTTTTTGCCACCATCAGGCAGATATTGGAACATCGGGACGAATTGGCTAATCATGCCACTAATTTCAATAAAATACCCCATGGCAAAGTGAGCAGATTATTTATTCATACAATCTTAAGCAGCAGTTTTGGGGCGGCTGGATTCACCCGGCACATGATACATCATTGGGATCCACAGATATCATATACCCGGTTAAAAGATATTGAGGATTTTCTCCTTCATAATAAAAAAACTGAAGAAATAATCCACTCATCAAAAACATCCTACTCCTCAGTACTTAAAAAGCTCCTAGCCGCACCTTGAATTCCGCTTCCATATATTGCCCGGTTTGCCATCAAAAAAATACCAGCATATGGAGTGTGGCCAAAGACTACGAATATCATTCCGTAAAAGAAGACTTTACATATTATCATTGTGCCGACTGCGGAACTATCTTTATACACCCCATACCTCTTAGCCAGCTTAAAGAAATATACCCTTCCAACTATTATTCATTCGTCAACGTTTCAAAAAACATGGTCGTTAAAATAAAAGAATGGCTGGATAAAAGATTTTTCAGAAAAATCCTATCCGGGTTAAACACCAATAAAATCGATGTACTTGATGTTGGCGGAGGGACAGGCTGGATTCTTGATGTATTAAAGAAAACTGATAGCCGTATTGGATTTACACAAATCGCAGATATTGATGAAAAAGCAAGGATCATAGCCGAGCAGAATGGACATGCTTATTTTAAAGGAACCATTGAAGAGTTTAATACAGACAAAAGATTCCATCTTATTCTGATGCTTAACCTCATAGAGCATGTTGCAAACCCATTAGCAGTCATACAAAAAGCAGAAACACTACTGCATCCCGGAGGTATAATAATTATCAAAACACCCAATACTGATAGCTGGGATGCAAGACTTTTCAGAAGAACTTACTGGGGAGGGCTTCACAG
>CAZTKV010000103.1:5964-9373 GCA_964614285.1 uncultured Chitinophaga sp.
TTTAACATATTCAGTGTAAAAAATGATGCCATTCATTATTTTCTACCCTATCGTTTCAATATCAGTGAGGCAATAAGAAACGGGGAATGGCCATTCTGGAGCCCTTATATTTATCTCGGTAATCCTATCTATGGAGATATGCAAAGTGGCGTATGGAACCCTTTCGTATGGTTATTTTCCTGCATCAGCAGATACAATATCACTTTATTTCACTGGGAAAATCTGCTGTATATCTTCCTAGCTGGTGCAGGAATGTATAAACTAACCAATCGCCTCACATCACATACATATACAGCTTTACTGATTGCCGTAAGTTATATGCTCAGCGGATTCATGCTCAGCGGACAACTTATAAACTGGCTGGCCTCTGCCGCATTTATTCCGTTTGCAATACATTATTATACTTTACTACTGAACACGGCAAGAAATAGCTATGCAATCAAGACTGGCATTGCATTATTTTTTTTATTCACGGCAGGCTACCCCTCTTTTTTTATCACGACCTGTTATATCTTATTATTCCTTTTTTTTCTTACGATCGTAAGAAAACTCAGACTTAAAGAGTCAAAGACTCCCAAATGGAGCTTATTTTCTTTACAACATCTTTTACTGATCCTCGTTTTCGTGGGATTATCTCTGCCGGCAATAGTCTCCTATATTGATCTTTTACCTTACTACCAGAGAGGAAGGGGAGTCAGCTATACGGAAGCTGTCATTAACTCGTTTGAGTGGCAGCATTTCCTTTCAGTATTTTTTCCTTCCTCTATCAGCGCTACCGACATTAGTTCATCAACAGATATCACCCTAAGAAACGTATACGCCGGTATTTTTCCCTTACTATTACTATTTGCTTTCCCTCCAAAGCTAAACAGAAGGAATATCTTACTGATCAGCCTGGCCCTTTTTGCTGTACTATTCAGCGTGGGCGACCTTACTCCGCTTCGAAGGTTATGCTATGATTACCTGCCGCTAATGAATACATTCAGGCATCCTTCCCAGGTACGGTTGTTTTTTATTTTCGCTGTACTCTTACTGGCTGCGCCCGGAGTTAGCCATTTCCTAAAAAATCATTCTAATTTCCAAATTATAAGAAAAGTAAATCTGCCAGCAATAACAATTGCGGGGATTATATTAATAATAACAATAACTGCAATCATCCAATCAGGTATCCCTGTATTTTTTAATCCCATTAATAACAACCCAATAACAACATCAATAAAAGATGTTATTGATAATATATCGCTTAGTGATGCAGTTATTGTAAACGGTATCATTCAACTGGCATTCATTGCCGCTTTTGCCATTTGGGTCAGGGGAATAAGAAGAAGAATTTGGGTATTTTCATTTCTATGGATTGGAAACCTTTTTATAATGTCACAATTTACCCTGCCAGTAACATTTGTTGGGAAAACTACACCGACAGAAATAAATACACTAATAAACCCCTCTCCGCCGGGCTATCCAACAGAAGTATTGAAAAACACAATCAGCGAAAACAGCAAAAATATTACCGATAATTTTAATAAGATTGCCCTTTCTAATTTCTATAACAAACAGATCGGTATAAGTAAAACGGTAAACTCACCCGCATTTTTACAACAACAGGAACAGTTTATAAAAAATGAGTTGCTTTACCATTATATAGCTTCTTTCCCAGTTGTATATATTGCGGATCAGACCCTGAGTCTTAAAGATTCAAATAATCTTAAAACGAATGATAGCTGTAACTACGCATTCACAGACACGGTTTTAGTAACAGATAAAAGCTGTGATAAACCCAATAAAGCGCAGATAATTAAATTGTCTGCAAACAAGTTCGAAATTGAAACTGAAATGAACCGGCCGGGATTCCTTGTATTGACCCAAAATTACAACCATAACTGGAAAGCAACGGTTGATAACAAACCTGCAATTATTTATAAAACCAATCTAAGCTTTATGGGCAGCGTATTAACTACCGGTAAGCATACGATTATTTTTGAATTTTTCCCTGCCAATACTGTGAAAGCTATATGGATAATGTGCAGCACTATCCTCATTCTTTTATTACTCGGAACTGTATCTTTAGTCAGGCAATCAAAAGTCCTTAATACTGACTAATGAACAGGAACAGAATGATATTATTATCCCTGCTATTATCATTACCGGTAATTCTCTTTTTGCTACACCACTACTTCTATCATAGCAATAAACTTCAACCAACCGGTTTTACTGTTGATGAGAATATACTATATATGTCCTACGCCAGGCAGTATGTTGACCAGGAAAGCTTTTCCATATTTTACTCTAACCCATTTGATGGAAATCCTGAGTCAGCGAAAATATATTTTCAACCAATTAATTTTCTTTTTGCTGCTGCTATAAAAGCTGGTCTTGACCCCGGGTTGACCTTTTCACTTTTTGGGCTTCTCATGGCAATTTTTTGCATCTATACAGGAGTACTAATAATTCAACATCTTTTGGATGGACAAAGAAATCAAACGCTTATTGCGCTACTCTTTACCTGGGGTGGTGGATTAACTGCCATAGCTGGTTTCGCCGCTGCGTTTTTCCTTTCTGATCAACAACCGTCATCCTGGCTTGACAGTATCCATACTGCTGACCCTGCCAATGGCTGGTGGGGACTAAACTGGGGAAGAAATCTATTTATTCCATTAGAAGCATACTACCACTTTTTGTTCTTATTAAATATTTACCTGGTTTTAAAACATAAATGGAAAGCAGCTATTGCAACTGCTTTCTTTCTTTCTATATCACATCCATTCACTGGGATTGAATACTTACTTATAATAAATGGCTGGATCCTTGTTGAAAAATTATGGTTTAAGAACAAGGAAATCCCATTCTTTTACTGGGCAGGTAGTATTGCTCTAACATTTTTTCATGCCTGGTATTACCTGTTTTACCTGAACAGCTTTCCAGAACATCAACAACTATTCTCTCAATACAGTGCCAGCTGGACTTATAGTCTCCGTATTGCCATTCCGGCTTACCTGATTGTTGCTATTTTATCTGTTTTTGCTGTAAGAATTAATAAAACAACTACGATTCTTTCGCAGCCATATCAACGTTTATTTTTATGCTGGGCGGCTATTGCATTTCTGCTTTCCAAGCATGAATGGTTTATCAGGCCAATGCAGCCAATTCATTTCACCCGGGGTTATATCTGGGCCGGGTTATTCCTTCTTTCTTTACCTGCTTTGTTATGGTTAATTAATGAATCAAAAAAGAATCAGCTAAAGAAATGGTTATTTACAGGATTTATTATTCTTTTTCTTGCAGACAATATCCTGTGGACAGCTAATATCCTGAGAAAAAAAGAAACTACTGAATGGGAAGGGCATATTACTAAAGACACCAAAGAAGTACTTGAGTTTCTAAAAGATAACAGTACTATAAATGACCTGCT
>CAZTKV010000104.1:0-4140 GCA_964614285.1 uncultured Chitinophaga sp.
CCTGTGCTGGATGCCCACGTTACCACTTTATTAACCGCCTTTATTCTTTTTTATTTTGGATTGGGACCTGTTAAAGGTTTTGCCACCACACAGATAATTGGTATCCTGCTTTCCTTATTCTGTGGTATCCTGGTTAGCCGTTGGATCACCGATATTTTCACCAATAAAAAGAGACACCTTGAATACTTCACTGGGATATCCCGTCGTATATTCAAGCATGCCAAATTCAAGTTCATTGAATACCGTAAAGTGGCCTATATAATTTCTTTTGTAGTATTGGGATTAGGTATTGCGTCCTTCTTTAATGGCTTTAATTACGGAGTGGAGTTTAATGGTGGCCGTAGCTATACCATTCAGTTTGATAAAAAAGTAGATGAAGAGAAAGTAAGAGAAGATCTCAACAAAGCTTTTGACGGAGAAAATACTATTATTAAAACAATTGGTGATAATTCCAAACTAGATATCACAACCTCTTACCTGATTAAAGATACCCGTACCGCAGCAGACTCAGTAGTGGCAGTGAAATTGTACGAAGGCTTAAAAAGCCATCTGCCCGCTAGCCTAAGCTTTGAGCAATTTAAAACAGAGAAGTACATGCCGCAGTCTAAAAAAGTACTTCCTACCATATCAGACGATTTGAAGAAAGGAGCAGTTAAAGCCACCCTTTTTGCATTATTGGTAATCTTCCTGTATATCTTCATTCGTTTCCGTGACTGGAGATATTCCTTAGGTACAATCGTGGCGTTGCTGCATGACGTATTTGTTACACTGATCGTATTCTCGTTTGCAAAAGCAATTGTTCCTTTCCCGCTTGAGATAGATCAGCATTTTATTGCGGCTGTATTAACGGTGATCGGTTTCTCTATGAATGATACGGTAATCGTATTTGACCGTATCCGTGAAGACAGCAGGCTGATGCCGAATGCACCAAGAGCAGAAGTGATCAACAGGGCTATTAATGAAACACTTAGCCGTACGATCATGACTTCGCTGACAGTATTCCTTACTATCCTGATCCTGTTCCTTGTAGGTGGTGAGGTAACCAGAGGCTTTGCCTTTGCCATGCTGATTGGTGTAATCACCGGTACTTACTCTTCTATCTTTGTGGCTGCACCGATACTGGTTGACCTGGGTGGCAAAAGACCATTAGGAAAAAAAGCTGTCGTAGAAAAAACAAAAACTACTTCCCCAAAAGCATAGAGCAACAATTATTTCTCTAAAAAACCCGTGATAATCTCATGGGTTTTTTATTTTTAAGCGATGAAGAAGATCCTGTTGATAACAATTTTAATCCTGATTACCGAAGTCCTCACTGCTCAACGTAATGATAGCCTTTACTTTAATATTACTATTGACAGCTGTACCAAAGGAGAAACTATAGTGAACTCAGTTACAAAAGAATTTGAGATAGTTGTAAAAAAATCTTCAGGCACTTACACTCTTTTCAAAAAAGATAATATTGAGATTGGGATAAAAATATATGTGAATAAAATAATGGAGGATGAAAGAAATATCACAATTATAAAATATGTTTTTATGCAAAAAACAGAAGGGGAATGGGTATCCATCAGCAGCAGCGGATATTATCCTTCTGAAAGTCTTGGCAATTCCAGCACCATAAAAGTCGGGAGCGATAAACCGATTGCCGACTTCTTCATAAAATATTCCATTCGTATGCAGGAGAAGAAAACTGAAGAAAATAAAGAAAGTGTTCTGGATCTAATTCCTGTATAAAAGAAAATTAATCAGACAGCAAAAGAAGTACCGCAACCACAAGTGGTGCTGGCATTGGGGTTTTTAAAAGTGAATCCCCGGTTATTTAATCCATCCTGCCAGTCTACCTGCATTCCGTATAAATAAATTTCATGTGCTTTATCCATTATGCAGGCTATACCTCCTGTCTCAAAATGGCTGTCATTGTCTTTTGGATGATCAAATCCAAGTATATAAGTCATCCCTGAGCAACCGCCTCCTTTTACACCTATTCTTAATCTCTGGGTATTATCAAATCCGTCAGCGGCCATCAGGTTGTTGATTGCTTTGATAGCTCCGGCAGTTAATGTAACAGGCGCTGTAGTTGTTTCCATGCTGTAAAATTAATTATTCTTTCCAGAGTTTAAAGACCGTTATTTTTCGAAGAAGGGAAATTTATAGCTTTAAACTACCTGTTATGTTGCTGAAGTTTTGGGCCTGAACTATTCTTAATCAACGTACTTTTGTGTATTAAAACAACCCATCATCCATGGACCTAACCACTTTGAGTCTTTTATTGTCCGCCGTAGCGATAGTAATGGCTACTTATTCATTTACCCGTACTCCTCAAAAGCAACCTGCTCCGGTAATAAAGGAAAAATTCGACAGTATACCCCTCAGGTTGCAGGCTTATGAGAGATTGGTATTGCTGACAGAAAGAATTGCCCTTCCAAACCTTATTGGCCGCTTAAACCAACCCGGTATTTCTGCTGCAGAAATGAAGATCATTCTGACAGAAAATATTAAACAGGAATTTGAATACAACAGTACCCAGCAACTTTATGTAAGCCCGGTTAGCTGGGATGCAGTAAGAAACCTGAAAGAGCAAAATATTATGGTGATTAACCAGGTAGCGTCTGCCCTTCCGCCTGCTGCATCTGCATCAGAATTGAATAAAAAAATACTGGAAGTATTATTATCGCAACAAAACGGAGCCATACATGAAATGGTAGCCCAAACAATAAATCATGAAGCAAAGAAGCTGATGTCGTAGATTTTTTTTACCAGCAAAAAAATGATCATGGATACCCAAAAGAAATACACAGATTCCGGCCTGGAAATAAAGCCTGTGTATACAAGTGATGATCTGCCATCAACCAAAACAGAGAAACCCGGTGATTTTCCTTTTACAAGAGGTGTACAGCCAGATATGTACCGCGGCAAACTCTGGACCATGCGGCAGTATGCCGGTTTTTCAACAGCTGAAGAAAGTAATAAAAGGTATCACTATTTATTGTCGCAGGGAGTCAGTGGATTAAGTGTAGCCTTTGATCTGCCCACACAGATTGGCTACGACAGTGACCATTCGTTGGCAGAAGGCGAAGTAGGTAAGGTCGGTGTTGCTATTGACTCTATTGAAGACATGCAGACCTTGTTTAATGACATCAAACTGGAGGAAGTAAGTACCTCCATGACGATCAATGCTACTGGCTTTATATTACTTTCTTTATATGTGGCATTAGCAAAACAACAGGGAGCTGATCTTAAAAAAATATCCGGTACTATTCAAAATGATATCCTGAAGGAATATGCTGCCAGGGGAACATACATATACCCTCCCAAGCCTTCCATGCGCATTATTACAGATATATTTGAATGGTGCAGTAATGAAGTACCAAAATGGAACACTATTTCCATCTCTGGTTATCATATTCGTGAAGCAGGGAGCACAGCGGTTCAGGAAATAGCTTTTACATTAAGTAATGGAAAAGCTTATGTGGAGGCTGCATTAAAAAAAGGACTAAATATAAATGTATTTGGTAAAAGGCTTTCGTTCTTTTTCAATTCACATAACAATTTATTTGAAGAAGTAGCCAAATTCAGAGCAGCCAGGAGAATGTGGGCACGAATCATGAAAGATTTGGGAGCCACTGATCCTAAAGCGATGATGCTGCGCTTTCATACACAGACAGGAGGAAGCACACTCACAGCACAGCAACCGTTAAATAATATTTCAAGAGTCACAATACAAACATTAGCAGCGGTGCTGGGCGGCACTCAATCATTGCATACGAATGGGTATGACGAAGCCCTGAGCCTGCCAACAGAAGAGGCGGCCAGAATTGCATTAAGAACCCAGCAGATAGTTGCGTTTGAAAGCGGCGCTCCTGATACCGTTGATCCTCTTGCAGGGTCATATTTTATTGAGTCACTTACTAATGAAACAGAGGCCGCCGCATGGAAATTAATCGGGAAGATAGATGCCATGGGTGGCAGCGTACCGGCAATTGAACAAGGGTTTATTCAAAATGAAATAGCCAGAAGTGCATATGAATACCAGAAAAATATTGAAACAGGTGAGAAGATAATTGTAGGTGTTAATAAATTTCATATTGATGAGCCTGGTAAGATTCCTATTTTAAGAGTAGATGATAGCATCAGAACAGT
>CAZTKV010000104.1:4240-9230 GCA_964614285.1 uncultured Chitinophaga sp.
ATGAGGCAATGGCAAATACCGGGACTGGCAATAGCTATTGTAAAAGACGGAAAAGTCATTCTTAGTAAAGGTTACGGAATAAAAGAGTTAGGAAAGGAAGATAAAGTAGATGAAAATACGCTTTTCATTATTGCTTCCAATTCAAAACTTTTTACAGGAACAGCGATCGCTAAATTAGATTATGAGAAAAAATTATCGCTGAATGATAAAGTCACCAAACATATACCCTGGTTTAGTTTGTATGACTCTACATCCACCAAACTTGTCAATATAAGAGATGTATTGTGTCACCGGCTTGGTACTAAAACATTCCAGGGCGATTTTACATTCTGGGATTCCAATCTTCATAAAGATTCCATTATATGGAAAATGCGCTACCTGAAGCCAACGGGTGAATTCAGACAGGATTATGGGTATTGCAATGCTGGCTTTCTTGTAGCCGGTGAAATTCTTGCCAAAGTATCGGGGTTAAGCTGGGAAGAATATGTTCAGCAACATATCCTGACTCCCCTGTCTATGAAGAACACCTATATGAATACAGCAGGCTTAGCCAGCCGGACTAATGTGGCTTATCCCCACAACAACCTGTACAGTTCAATAACAAAAATCCCATTTGACAATGTTGACAACCTGGGACCAGCCACCAGTATGGTCAGCAACGTAAAGGACCTCACTAAATGGCTGCTATTTCAATTAGATAGTGGCAGATATGAAGGCAAGCAGGTATTACCATGGGCAGTTGTACAAAAAACCAGGGATGTCAATATTATTACCGGCAGTCGTAAATCAACTGTTTACCCGATTCATTTCCGTGGCTACGGACTTGGCGTTAATACGGCAGACTATGCTGGCAGGCAGGTATATTGGCATACCGGCGGAGCTTTTGGCCATGTAACAAATGTTTGCTTTGTTCCTGAAGAAAAATTAGGTATTACTATACTGACCAATAATGATAATCAAAATTTTTTTGAAGCCCTTCGTTACCAGATACTCGATGCCTACTTAGGTGTTCCTTACTCTGACAGGAGTAAATTTCAATGGGGATTTTTTGAGCAGAATAAAAAAGAACTAGACAACGAACTCGCTATTCTGAAAAAAAGAGTTGAAAAGAAAACCATACCCGAAATAAAGCTGGAAGATTTTGCCGGCGAATATTTCAATACAGTATATGGGAAAATAACGATAAACAAAAGCGGCAATATGCTCATTTGCCGTTTTCAACACCATCCCGACCTGATCGGTTATATGGAGTATATGGATAATAATGAATTCCGTATAACCTATTCAAATATTGGCTATGGAATATATCCTGCAAAATTTTCGCTGACAGATGGCAAACCAACTTCAGTAGAAATCAGGGCAAATGATTTTGTAGAAAGTGATGCATACATTTTCGTTAAGCCTACTAAAACCGTAGCTACCAACTAAATATTAGCTGTTTCTTCATCAAAAAAAGGCGGGATAACTAGTTATCCCGCCTTTTTAATAGGTCGTGATGAATTACATCCACTTGCTCAGGTATTCATTGAATTCATGCCTCAGGATATTCATCACCTTTTCAAATCCTTCATACTTCTCATGAAGCTCTGCATGCTCGGCTATCATGGTGGTCTCCATTCTTCCACCATGCTTTTGAGCATCACTTCCCAGTTTTTCAACGTAAAGGTTTACCTCATGTTTTAATTCATCAATATTATTTCGCTGAACAATAAACTGATTCTGAAAATGCTCAACCCCCTGCCTGGCTTCGAAGGTGGTATTCTTACTGGCCACTTCTGCCAGCCGGCTCTCCATTATATCCAGTTCATCTTTATAAAAACCAAACCCTTTTTGCCATATGGTATGGTCTGTTCCTATGCGGGTAATATTAGTATAGCTCATATTTTTTTCTTTTAACCAAAACTATTCTCCCTTTTAGTCAAATAAACTGACGGTAGTCATTAAACTGTATGATAGATTTCAGAAATTACGAAATCAGCATCTGGAAAACTATGTGCATAAAAAAAGCGTCCTGGCAGACGCTTTTAAAAATTTTAATACAATTTATCTTATCCCTTCTTCACTTCTTTTGCCCAGGCATCCTTTAATCCAACAGTCTTATTGAACACCAACTGAACTGAAGTAGAATCCTTATCCAGAACAAAATATCCCTTTCTTATAAATTGGTATCGGTCACTTAGCACAGCATCCTTCATAGATGGTTCGGCATAAACAGTGGGTAATACCTGTAATGAATCGGAATTAAGATATTCCTTGAAGTCCCCTTCTTCATCAGTTGGATCTTCCACTTTAAACAAGCGGTCATACAATCGTACCTCAGCAGTAATAGCATGTCGCACACTTACCCAATGCAATGTTCCTTTTACGTTGATACCACTTGTATCCGAACCGCTTTTACTTTCCGGTATATAAGTACATCTTAATTCAGTAACATGTCCTGCCTCATCTTTTACCACCTCTTCGCACTTTATGATATAAGCACTTTTTAATCGTACCATCTGTCCGGGAGCCAGGCGAAAATATTTTTTAGGGGGGGTCTCCATAAAATCTTCCCGCTCTATATACAGCTCGGCGCTAAATGGAATCTCCCTGGTACCACCCTGCTCATCTTCCGGGTTGTTTTCGCTGTGTAAGACTTCTTCCTGGCCCGTGTAATTAGTGATTACCACTTTCAATGGATCAAATACTACCATCCGGCGTAATGAGATTTTATTAAGATGCTCCCTTACACAAAATTCCAGCAGTCCAACATCCACCATATTCTCTCTTTTGGCCACCCCAATCCTGTCGCAAAAATCACGGATACTTTCCGGTGTGTAACCACGACGACGCAGCCCGCTGATAGTCGGCATTCTCGGATCATCCCAGCCATTTACATGCTTTTCATTAACCAGCTGGAGTAATTTTCTTTTACTGGTAACTGTATAATTAATATTTCTCCTGGCAAATTCATACTGGTGTGAAGGGTATATTTCCAGTTTTTCAATCAACCAGTCATATAATTCACGGTGCGGTACAAATTCAAGTGTGCAGATTGAATGAGTTACTTCTTCAATAGAATCACTCTGGCCATGTGCAAAATCATACATCGGGTAAATACACCATTTGTCGCCAGTCTGGTGGTGACGGGCATGCTTGATACGATAAAGGATCGGATCCCGCATCAACATATTGATATGTGCCATATCAATCTTTGCCCTCAGCGTTCTGCTTCCGTCAGGAAACTCACCATTCTTCATACGTTCAAATAAACTGAGGTTCTCAACGACGGGTCTTCCCCGGTACGGACTGTTCTTACCCGGCTCGGTTGGTGTACCTTTCATTGCGGCTATTTCTTCACTGCTACTGTCGTCCACATAGGCCAATCCTTTTTTAATAAGTTTAATAGCATACTCATATAAAGTATCAAAATAATCAGAAGCATAATGCTCATTCTTCCATTCAAACCCCAGCCAATGGATATCTTCCTTAATGCTATCCACATACTCTGTATCTTCTGTTTCCGGGTTAGTATCATCAAACCTCAGGTTAGTATAACCCGGATATTTCTGAGTAAGACCGAAATTCAAACAAATACTTGATGCATGTCCTATATGCAAGTAACCATTAGGCTCCGGTGGAAAACGGGTAACAATGCTTTTATATTTTCCGTTTTTCAGGTCCTCTTCTATTATCTCTTCCAGAAAATTAAGGCTCCGTTCTTCTTTTTTTACTTCTTCCATCATAAGTCGCAAAGTTAAGGAAATGAACCGTTTAAGCAGAAGGCGGCCGTATTAAACGCACCGCCTTCCAAAAACAGGCTATTTAGTCAGTTACTTATCTTCAGTTGAGTCTTTGTCGCTAGATTTAACTCTCTCATTACCGGGAATTTTTGCCAGGGCTTCTGCCAGCTTTGCCCTTTCTTTTGATACCCTTCTGCCCCTGAAAAAGAGATACAGGTTAAAAAAAAGCATAATTCCCAGGTATATACTAAAGCCGCCAATCTTTGCACTCAATATTTCGAGCAATGTCCGCTCATCTGTTATGGCAGAAGCAATCTCCATGATCCAAAGTGCAAAACCAAGATTAAGCAGGTAAAACCCAGTTTCGAAGAGTTTGTTTGTAGAAAGGGCGATATCGGTTTTGCCATGAAAGATATCCAGCATAAAGGCTTTGCTGTTCTTGAACAGAATATGTGCCACATACCAGGTAAGTAAAATTACAACAGGTAAATAGATCAGGTAAGCCGCAAAATTGTAGGTCGTGTTCATATACTTTATTTTTTATGTTGATGAAAATGATGTTTCTTTTTACTGAACAGGTAAATAACAGCCATATTAAAGAAATGGATCACAGCAAGAGTAAGCATGATCTTACCAGTCATAACCAACACACTGCTTATTAATTCCCCCGGGTTATTCACCATTTGCCATGACCGTATCATCAAAGCAGCATAACCAAGATTCAGCAAATAATAACCGGTTAATAAAATTCTATTGATAAAATCAGTCAACCTTTCATCACCATGTAAAAGACGGAGAATATACACCCTGCCATTCCGGTAAAAGATAAGCCCCACATGAACGGTAATGAAGTAAGTGATAATCAGATAGAGAATGTAAGCGAGACTGTTCATACAGGAGGTTTTGAGGCACTTAATCGCTTTCAGAAACCAAAGTTAATGATATTTTTCATATTTTCAATATTTTCTGAAAATAAATTAATATAACCGTTTAGGGATTCTTAACCGGCAGTCCGCCCATTTTAATTTCGCAACTAAAACTTAACTTTCCGTAAAACCTGCAATGAGTATGGCTGCCACCAGCAATGACCTTTTCTATTCCCGGCTTCCTGTAAATGAAATCCCGCTGGGCGATCTGCTGATGGAGAATCACCTTTTCTTTAAAGTACCTGATAACTGGCATGTATTGATCACTGATGTAAAAAACAGTACCCAGGCAGCACTGGATGGGCAGCATCAGACGGTAAACCTGGTAGCCACCGGGAGTAT
>CAZTKV010000105.1:0-1862 GCA_964614285.1 uncultured Chitinophaga sp.
TACTTCTGTCCGATCTGCTCAATAGTTACTCCATTTTCACCATCCAGGCCAAAATAAGCATTTACGATTTCGGCTTCTCTTGGAGACAATGATTTTAAAACCCGGCGTATCTCATTTCTTAATGAGTCTTTCATTACATCATCATCAGTATCATCGCTACCTTCCAGCAGATCACCCATAGCTACATCCTCTGCTTCATGCACAGGTGCATCCAATGATGTATGACGGGTATTGCTCTGGAAAATGTTGTTGATCTCAGTTTCACTCATCTCCAGTAATTCAGCCAGCTCTTCAGTAGAAGGCTCTCTCTCATGTTCTTGCTCAAAAGCCATATAGGCCTTGTTAGCTTTATTATAGGTGCCAATTTTGTTTTGTGGCAAGCGGACTAATCTGCCCTGCTCTGCCAACGCCTGCAGTATAGATTGGCGAATCCACCACACGGCGTAAGAAATGAATTTGAAACCTTTGGTTTCATCAAAGCGTTGTGCCGCTTTGATTAAGCCGAGGTTACCCTCGTTAATAAGGTCACTAAGTGACAACCCCTGATGTTGATATTGCTTTGCCACAGATACTACGAAACGAAGATTGGCCTGAACAAGCTTATCCAAAGCCCTTTGAGAATCAACGGGATTTCTGTTGAACATCTTAATACGCTGGGCAAGAGTTGTTTCTTCCTCCGGCGTAATCATAGAAATTTTTGAGATCTCCTGTAAATACTTTTCTACGGCCTGGGAATCCCTGTTCGTAATCTGGGTAGCAATTTTGAGCTGCCTCATAACTTAAGAAATTTAATAATATCAACAAATAGAAGACAGTCTTTGTTTGCAAGTTGTTGCAAATGGATAGTTAATTGCAGAGTATGAATTTACCGTCCGGGACCGTCTGCAAAAATAGCTAAAAATAGCCGTTTCTCATAGCGTTTAGACGTGAAAAATTACCCACAGATGTACCGCAAACGATTCCGTATTTTAACTACCCCCGGAAATGCAGTTCTGGCAAGGGTTTGGAGCAGTGGTTAAAAAAGTAAGGTTCTGAAAAAAAGTAAAAAAAGGGGCCCTTTTCTACTCCTTTGTGGATTTCTGTTGTTTCGCTCTGCGGTTAAGCCATATCCATAAAACTAACCCTGAAACGAAAAGCATAGACGAAATAACCTCGGCCTGGGTAGGTTGAAAACCAAAAATATCAAGCCGGGTATTCACACGGATCTTTTCAATAAAAAAGCGTTCCAATCCATTCAACATAAGATATAAAGCCATAATTGTTCCGGGTATCTTAAGTTTTTTTCTAAGCGACCAAAGAACGAGGAACAAGATAAAACAAACGACTATCTCATAAAATGGAGTTGGATACACCCCGACAGGCAGTTCATTGCAAAATTTTGTGTCTGTACATCCCTGGATAGGAATTCCGACCTCATTCACATTATGAGGATATTTGTATGACCACATCCAGTCGGGTAACCAGCTAAAAGGTTTGGCATTTGTGTTTTCTATCCCCCAGTCACCATCACCGGCTACCTGGCATCCGATTCTTCCGACAGCATAGGCCAGCATCATTGTCGGCGCCAGGGCATCATTCAAGTGCCAAAATCCTATCTTATGCTTTTTGGCATACCACCAAATAGCCAGGGCAGCACAGATAAGCCCTCCATAGAAAGTTAAGCCTTTGGCAGAGAAAATATAATCAGACGGACGTTTGAGAAAATCACTCCAGTTTTCAAAAATATCAAAGAGTTTGGCCCCCAACAAGCCAAACACCAGGGCTATAATCGTGATTTCACCTACCCTGTCCTGTGGCCATATTCTAACTGTTCTTTTTTCAGGCTTATCCAGTTTTTGTTTATTCTTTTCCCACCATTTCAA
>CAZTKV010000105.1:1962-3821 GCA_964614285.1 uncultured Chitinophaga sp.
GTACCTTCTTTTGTCAATTGTGATTCTACTTCAGCTGAGGTCAACATCTCAGAAAAACCGTTTTCCGTCAATTCCTCTTTCATCGGAATTACTATTTCTTCAGGATACATAATTTGTTTTTTTAATGGAACGCAAAAATAAAGAAATAGTTCGTTGTAGTTCTGCGATAGCTTAATTAAAGGAAATTATGTCAGCAAAAATTCCCCATTTCGGAAATTTTGTCCTTGAAAATAGCAATCATTGCCTTGATTGACATGAAAAAATGCTGTAAAACCTGCTGGTATATAGTTTGACAAAGTTTTAGTGCCCAAGTAATTCAAACAATAAAACTAAATAACTATGGCTTACGTAAAATTCAACAGCAGACCTTTTGAAGGAACAATCAACAACTTTGTTGATGACCTTTTTACTGAACTACCTGTATTATTTAAAACAGATTTTAACAATCCTGAAAGAAAGGGTTCGGTACCAGTAAACGTCAAAGAAACAGAAAAAAATTACCTGCTGGAAGTAGTAGCGCCAGGCTTTGAAAAAAACGATTTTAAAGTGAATCTTGACCAGGATTTACTTACCATTTCAGCCGAGATGAAAAGTGAAGCAAAAGCAGAAAATGAAAAACAGGTTCGCAGGGAGTACAACTTCCGTTCTTTTAAGAGATCTTTCACACTAGATGAAAAAATTGATGCAACGAACATCGAAGCTTCTTACGTCAATGGAGTGTTGACATTAAACCTTCCGAAGAAAGAAGCAGTCAAAGCATCAGCTACAGAAATTGTAATTAAATAAGTTCTTACCATAAAAGTTTTCTCATAAGCAGTTGGTTTTGGTTTACACCCTCCGTTTCCACGGAGGGTTTCTTTTTGCGTTTCAGGTAATCATTGTTTTATTGGCTACTGCGTACAACCCTGCCTTCTCCTGGTATCTACCAGGTATTGTATCTTCCATCCGGTACTGAAACGTATAACCTGGAATGAGTTTACACCGCAATGGCTGAACTGGCCATTAAAGTAAAAATTGTAGGGTGTCCATACTATTGCCAGTGGCCCATCTATTTTTATAGTTTCAAAACTGATCCTCTCATCAGCCGCTCCTGGTTTTTGCTTGCTGACAAAATCAATAAAACCGGCAGGGTCCTCATTCTTAACAACTAATTTTCCTTCTTTATCCCGGGATATGGTTTGCAAAACCATGCTGTCGGCAAAACAACTTTTTAATAATGCTGCATCCGCATTCTTCATTCCTGAAAACAAGTTATTGATAACGGCCTTAACCGAATCCTCAGCCGTTTGTGCTTTTACCGTTACTCCATAAGTAATTACTGTTAATAGTATGAAAAAGTATTTCATGATCTGTGATTTTAAGATTTTATGGCAAATGAATTGAAATGTAATTACGTTGTTAAGGTAACTAAAGTAAAATCTATAGCCATGCAAACAGCCAAAATAGTACAAGCGGTTATTTTGATGATAATAGTGGCACTGGCTGCAAGTTGTGCAACCACTAAGGAATATACCAGCCGGTTATTCAGACCAGGAAATAAACTGATTAAAGACACCCAGGCTGTTGCTATCAGGTTCCTGGAACTGGATAATGATAGTTTGCAAGAAAACAATTTTGTTTGGGCAAAAACTGAGATTGCCGCTGATAAGGATTCGACTACCGTTACTAAACCTGAACCAGTGGTTGCTGAAACCAAGCCACCTGCCGGGACAAATGAACCTGTTGCGAAAACCAGTAAACCCAGAGAAGTAAGAACAAAAAGAAAAAGAGATTAATAATAGACCAATCCCTGTTGCCGTAAAATATGTTCGTATTTCCTAATCATTAAAATCAGACGCATGAAAAGAACATTTATCTTA
>CAZTKV010000105.1:3921-9044 GCA_964614285.1 uncultured Chitinophaga sp.
CCATTGATCATCAGCCCCACACCAGGTTTTACAATGAGCCGCCATCCAAGCGGTCAGTACTTTCACCGGGGGCCACAGGGACTTATGTACTGGAAAGGCTACGATAATCGCTTTTACTTAGACAGAAATTATATTAACCGCTCTCATTATAGTAAATGGGAATACAACGAATGGAAACGCTACAGTAAGCAAAGTAATAACCGGTACAGGTAAACAGGAATTTTAATAAAAAACCCTTTCAGAAGAAAGGGTTTACTTTTATTTATATCCTAATATCTTCAGCATGCTTTGTGCTGTTTGTTGCTTGGCATATACCCAATCAGTCAGTTTACCATTTTTATCATAGCCGACGATTACATGTTTAGGAGAAGGTATCAAACAATGTTTAATACCTCCGTAACCACTTATCTGATCCTGGTAAGCGCCGGTATGGAAAAAGCCAACATATAAAGGTTCACTGGTGCCATTCGTTTTTGGTAAAAACACTTCATTGATATGCTCTTCTGAATCATAATAATCATGACTGTCACAGGTAATACCTCCGAGTACCACCCGCTGGTAATCCTGGTCCCATTTATTCACTGGCAGCATCAGGAATTTCTCCCCAATTCCCCAGGTATCCGGTAATGTGGTAATGAATGATGAATCGATCATGTACCATGTCTCCCGGTCATTTTGTACTTTCTCCGCAATGACACTATAAATATGTGCCATGCTCTCTCCTACTGTGTAACTTCCAAATTCTGTGTATATATGTGGCATGGGCACTTTTGCCTTCTTACACGCTACCTTAATATTCCGTACAATTTCGTTGATCATGAACTGGTAGTCATATTCAAATCCAAGAGAATGTTTAATGGGGAAACCGCCACCGATATTAATTGAATCCAGTTCAGGACAGATCTTCTTTAACTGGCAATAAAGGTTAATAACCTTGTTCAGTTCACTCCAGTAATAAATATCATCCTTAATTCCTTTGTTCAGAAAAATATGGAGCATCTTCAGCTGAAATTTACTTTCATACCCTTCGATCCTGTCCACATAAAATTCCAGTATATCTTTTGCACGGATGCCAAGCCTTGATGTATAAAAAGGAAAGTTAGGTTCCTCTTCTGCTGCCACCCTGATACCAAGCTTAAAAGGAACTTTTACAGATTGTGCATAATCCTTCAGCTCATCTTTGTTGTCCAATACCGGTATCACATTACTAAATCCTGAATTCAGCAGGTTAGCGATCCGGCGGGTATACCCTTTCTGCTTGAATCCATTGCATATTATATTAATGTCCTTAGTTATTTTCTTTTTAGCATAAAGTTTCTTGATGATCTCAATATCATATGCATAGGATGTTTCCAGGTGTATATCACTCTTCAACGCTTCTTCCACCACAAAACTGAAATGAGAACTCTTGGTACAATAACAATAAAAATATTTACCCTCGTATTTATGCTTTTTGAATGCAGTTGCAAACATCGTCTTTGCCTTTTTTATCTGCATCCCAATTTTAGGCAGGTAAGTAAGCTTCATGGGAGTACCATGCTTGGCAATCAGGGCTTTCAGGTCCAGGCCGTTAAAATAAAGATTGCCATCTTCAACTTCAATTCCTTCCTGCGGAAAATTAAATGTTTGCTTTACGAGGTCGTGGTAAGAGTTTGTCATTTTTGAATAACGGGTTAGGCCAGTATTTTAAAACCGTACAAAAGTATAGGATTGGAGAAATTGAAGGGAAAAAATTTGAGGGTTGCCGGGTGAGCTTAATCAATTCCTGAAGGCTGCTTCTTCCTGAAACTACTCCACCAATAGTTTTTAGCTCCTTTCCGGTATAGAAAATACAACCCGACAGCCCAGATTAGTGTTGCGGGTGCTCCGGAACCTACACCCAGCGGTGTAATGCCGATCAGAAAAAGAATGCCTCCAATACAGCCCAGTTTGAAAATCTCTCCTTTAAGTATCATGGAAACACCAACCATTAACTGGCAAATGGCAATGCAAATGACAATTGCTGTTATGTTCCTGCTAAAGAACCCAAGTATAATGTTCTTATAAAATCGTAAAAAAGTAAAATCGGCGTATTCCAGGTATACCCCGGGAGTATTAAGTGAAGTAGCCGCATTGGTAAATCCTGCCCATACAAATAATAAGAAGAACAAGGCCCTCGCTGTCACCGGCCTTTTCCAACTGTACCAGAGCATCAGCAATGCAACAAGATTAGAAATGATATAACCAATGATAATTATTTTCGAATTTGTGAAGTCCATGATTTCAATTTTTGCTGACTTTGATTCGTCTTATATACCATACCAACAAAACTGCACTTACTATGGTAAGAAATCCCATAATAACTGCAACACCATAACTCTCCTCTACTCCACGTTGTATCATGATCAGGACCAGGCTGCCAATTGTGATATTCATTAAAACAAAAAAGGAAAGAAATACAGGTGCCATCATATATCCTGCTATCTTTCTTTTTAGTAACAGTACTCCGGTAATGAATAAACCCGGAAGAAAAACAGACAAATCAATTACATGAACTGCGTTAGTGATCAAACCTGTTTCTTTCACACTTTTTGGAACTTCACCACTGATAATAGCCGGTATGATCTCTGCCATCCATAAAAAATAAAACAACGCCGCAATGACGATAAAATAAATGCCAATGATCAGATGGGGAACAGCTGAAAAGTGAACAGCCGGAGAGTGCCTGCTTAACCGTGAAAATAAAAACCAACACAAGGAATAAAAAGATAAGCCCAGGGTAAAGCAATAGAAGATAAATAACCGGTTAAAATGTACAGCGAAGCAGTAAATAAGAAATGTATAAAGCAGGTAGGCTATGACTCCACCCCAAACCAGTATAGCCGCTTTCTTTTTATGGTATGCAAATACAGCACTAACCAGTAAAGCAGGTACCGCTATGAAAAGGTCAATAAAATCCTGTCCCACCGATTGTGCCTGCCAGTTAGCAGTCTCTCCAGCATAAAATCCCGGGGTACTCAATCCCGTCACACTAACAAAAATGACCAATGCTGCTAATGGTAACGAAAACCACAGCACCCATACATCCTTGCCGCTTTCCTTCATAAGGCAAAACTAAATCAGGTGAAAGACCCCTAATTTGACATTGCTCATGACAAGCACTGAACTGCATCAGCGCCGGGCATACTTACAAGTTAAAAAAACAAAAAGCCGCCTGGTCAGGCGGCTTTTAATTAATTCAGGTTCCATTTACGTATCCTGTCACTGGCAGAACGCATTTGTCGTTGCCGGTTCCACATTTGTGACACAGTAAATGTCTGGTTTTTGTTGTTGATAGCATCTGTCGCTACCGTTTCTTTTACCTCCTGTGACAATTCTTTCTTTGTTTCTTCATCCAATTGCACAGTTGAGGGCATAACAATGCTCTTCATAAATTCTCCTTTTTTAATCTGTCGTTTAATAATCGTCTGAGCGTCGTTGAAGTAAGAGAACCAGGTGGCAAGCGGATAAGGCTGGTCAGGTTACATTCTTTGTAGTACCGGGTACATTTTGCTCATTTGCGTTGCAAAGATACGACTGGTAAGGCTTTCCTCCAAATGAACAGTTAAAGAAATTGTTAAAGAGATACCAATTGAAAAAACTGCAATAAGAAATCAGGCCACCTTGTTCAGAAATAAAGGAAGCCCGGAAACCCATTCACCATCAATCGATAACTCAAATGAGTAACGTCCCGGTGCTGAGAATTGCAGTTGATTAAAATTGATGACTACATTAATAGAAGCAAATTGCCCGTTGGGAGGGTTGCCAATAGTGATATTACCTTCAATAGGCTGAATTACTTCCTTGCCTGCTGAGTCGATTAATCTTAATTTAAAATCATGAGCCCCTGTCTCTTTAGCCGCAAACCGAAGGCGGCAGGCAATGGCACAGGCAGGATGCTGCACCGGGAATTGTTTGGCATTAATACTGTCAAATGTTCCCACAATGGTCAGTTTTGAATTATTATCCTGTGCAAAATCAGCCAAAGTGAATATTTCGATTTCCATGCTTATAATTTATAGATCGGACATGCAAGGTACTACTGTTTATTGCAATGCCCGGTTTTAACACGAAGAATAGTATTATTAAAAAATAAATATCTTGCCATAAAGTAAGTAACATGAAAGGTTTTAATTCTGTCCTTCTGAGTGCATTGTTATTTTTTTCTTCAATGACTGGCTTTAGCCAAACCCCACCACCCCCTCCTCCTGCTGACACAACAGGAAGTCTTGATAAAATTTTTGACCGGGTGGAAGTGGAAGCCAGTTATCCTGGCGGTGTGAATGAATGGATCAGTTTCCTGCAAAAGAACCTGAATGCTGAAACACCGGTAAATAATAACGCCCCTGCCGGAAAGTTTACTGTACTTGTACAATTTATTGTAGATAAAGATGGGAGTATATCCGAAATAAAACCACTCACCAATCTTGGCTATGGAATGGAGCAAGAAGTGGTCCGAATTCTAAAACAATCAGGCAAATGGACACCAGCCATTCAAAACGGAAGACCGGTGAAAGCTTACCGCAAGCAACCCGTAACATTCCAGGTAGAGGATGATGAAATTGAAATAATCACTAAAACACCTTTCGTACTTTATACCAATACAGATAATCCACTTACCATAAATGTTTATAAAGTAAAGCCAGAAGATGTCTTGCTTACGATTACACAGGGAGCAATTACCAAAATGGGAGACGGCCGCTATGTGGTTAAACTAAGCAAACCGGGCAGAGTGATCATCAGGGTTTACAACACCAAAAAAGATAAGGAAGTTGGTGCCGTGAGTTTTGAGGTGAGAGAATAGTATAAAATTACTGCGGGGGCTGCCTATGCATGACCCGGCAGTAAATAACTTAAGCGGGGTATTTCAGTATCTTATCTCCTTCCACCGTAACAAATTTATCCGGCCCGGTCATATAGCTTGTTTTTACCTTAACAACTCCGCTACCCGGAAATTCAAAAGTTGCTTTTACCCTGCCCAGCCCGCCTTCAAAACTGTTGTTGCCTTTATAATCCATGGCTTCCATGATCTGTCCATTCACTTTTACAAATAGCTGGTCATCCTGCCGGTAAAATTCACACATCGATTTATCTTTCATTTCATA
>CAZTKV010000106.1:0-4820 GCA_964614285.1 uncultured Chitinophaga sp.
ACTGTTTGACCCGGCACTTACATATTGTCTGTTTTGATGTACCCTGGCCTGCTGATTACGGCGGCGCCATTGATATGCTTTACAGGATAGAAGCTTTATATAAAGCCGGGATCAAAATTCACCTTCATTATTTTTCATATGGCAAGAGGGGAAATCCTAATGAACTGAATCAGTATTGCGAGACCATACATGTATATGAGAGAAAGACAGGACATAAAGGCTTTTCTTTTTCCATTCCTTATATCGTTTCTTCCCGGATAAGTACCGAACTGATCAAAAACCTGCAACAGGATGATCATCCTGTTCTGCTGGAAGGAGTACATTGTACCGGCATATTGGCGGATATTAACAAGGGCAGCAGAAAAATAGTAGTGCGCCTGCATAATAACGAAACCGAATACTACAGGCATTTAGCTGCAGCCACATCCAATATTCTCAAAAAAATATACTACCGGTTCGAGAGTTACCTTCTTAAAAAGTATGAGTACCAGTTACCGGAAAATTGTATTTATGCCTGCATCACAAAAAAAGATGAGCAACATTTCAAAACTGCAGGTTTGATAAACAGTTTCTTTCTTCCTGCATTTACTCCTTTCAAAACAGTAAATTCTCCTGAAGGAATAGGCAATTTTTGTCTATATCATGGCAATCTTTCTGTGGCAGAGAATGAGAAAGCAGCAATATGGCTGCTTACAAAGGTATTTTCAAAGATAAAAATACCTTTTGTCATTGCAGGTAAAGACCCTTCCAGGAGATTAGAAAAGCTGGCTCACCTCTGCCAGCATACATGCCTGGTAGCAAACCCGTCTGCTTCGGAAATAAATGATCTTGTTAAGAAAGCGCATATTAATATTCTACCTGCATTTAGTAGCACCGGGATAAAGCTGAAACTACTGCATGCCCTTTTTGAGGGAAGACATTGTGTGGTAAATGAGGCGATGATAAAGGATACCGGGCTTGAAGCGGCTTGCCATGCTGGTACAACTGCCAATGCCATTGCATCGATTATTATGCAACTGAACCATCAGCCATTTATGGAAGAAGAAAAAAAATTAAGAGAAAATTTACTGGCTGATACATTTGACAATGAAAAAAATGCCAGGCTCCTTATTCCATATTTATGGTAGCATTGTCGATAACTCTGCCTCTTTCAGTTCTTATCATACGGGCAGGAAATTTTTGTACTACAATATAATCATGCGAAGCCATCACCACGGCTGTATTATAATCCTTTGATATCTGGAAGATCAGGTTCATGATCTCGTCTGATGTTTCAGGATCTAGATTACCGGTAGGCTCATCAGCCAATATAAGCTTGGGGGAATTTAATAAAGCTCTTGCGATATCAATACGTTGCTGTTCTCCACCGCTCAATTCAAAAGGCATTTTGAATCCTTTTGACCGCAACCCTACTTTATCAAGCACATCAGCAATTTTTTCATTCATCAGCTTTTCGTCTGTCCAGCCGGTAGCCCGCAGAACAAATTTCAGATTATCATTTACGTTACGGTCTGTGAGCAGCTGAAAATCCTGGAACACCACTCCAAGATTGCGGCGCAGGTAGGGTACTTTCTTCCAGTCAAGACCCCGCAGGTTAAAACCGGCAACAGTTGCTTCTCCTTCTTTTAACTCCAGCTCTCCGTATAAGGTTTTCAAAAGACTGGATTTGCCGGTGCCCGTCTTTCCCACCAGGTAAACAAATTCTCCTTTATTAACGGTGAGGTTTACATCCTGTAAAATGAGATTATTGCCCTGGTAAATGTTTACATTTTTTAATTCAATGATCGGTTCGGACATGCTGAATGGGTTTGGTGCAAAATAAAGCAATATGGGTTAATAAAATCAGAAAACTATCTTCTTCCCTGCATTCAAAATTAGCAACTCTCTGGTATTACTCTCCTCCACCCTGCCAATAAGTTGCGCCTCTACACCAAAACTTTTTGAAACACTGATAATCGAATCCGCATTTTTCTCATTAGTATATATCTCCAGTCGGGTTCCCATATTAAACACCTGGTACATTTCCCGGTCATCCGATTTGCTGGCTTCCTGAATTAGTTTGAAAATTACAGGTGGCTCAAACAAATTGTCTTTTACGATGCGAACATCGTCAGGAACATATTTCAGGCATTTGGTTTGGCCACCCCCGCTGCAATGAATCAATCCATTGATGGCCTCAAAATGATTTTCCAGTAACTCCTTCATCACAGGGGCAAAGGTTCGGGTAGGAGAAAGCAACAACTTTCCAACTTCGTATTTTACTCCTCCATACTCCACTTCATCAGTCATCCTGTGCGGCCCGATATATACCACCGATTCATCAAGTGAAGTATCGTAACTCTCCGGAAATCTTGCCCCGTATGTTTTATGCAGTACATCATGCCTGGCGCTGGTCAGTCCGTTGCTGGCCAGACCACTGTTATAGAATGACTCATAGTTAGCCTTTCCAAAACCGGCCAATCCAACAATCACATCACCAGCTTTAATTTTTTCATTGGTAACCAGTTTTGATTTTGGCCAGCGGGCAGTCATTGTTCCGTTCACTGCAATCGTTCTTACCACATCTCCCACATCAGCCGTTTCACCACCCATGAAACTGATATTAACACCAAAGCTCTTCATGGTATCAAAAAATTCCTGGGTTCCGGTAATCACTGCCTCCAGCACCTCAGCAGGAATCACATTCTTGTTCCGGTCAATAGTGGAAGAAAAAAGCAGGTTATCATAAATGCCCACACAGAGTAAGTCATCTAGGTTCATAACAATTGCATCCTGGGCTATGCCTTTCCACACTGATACATCACCCGTCTCTCTCCAGTACAGATAGGCCAGTATACTTTTCGTACCGGCACCATCAGCATGCATCACATTCACCCATGCATCATCTCCACACAATACATCCGGGTATATTTTGCAAAAGGCATTTGCATAAAGACCCTTATCAAGGTTTCTGGTGGCGGCATGCACTTCTTCTTTTTGTGCAGAAACCCCTCTTTTTGAATACAGGCTCATACTGAAATTTGTGCCGCAAAACTAACCATTCCTGCGTAAAGACTTACCAGTGCTTACTAATGACTAATATTTATCTTCGCAGCAATTTATGCAGGTACATTACGACATTGAACAACTACCCGTTTTCAGAAATGCTATTATCACCATTGGCACCTTCGACGGGGTGCATATGGGACACCGCCAGATCATCGATAAATTGAAAACAGAGGCAAAAAGCCAAAATGGTGAAACAGTAATTATTACCTTTCATCCGCATCCCCGTAAGGTGGTTTCTTCCGCTATACTCGGAATCAGGCTCATCAATACACTAACCGAGAGGATTGACTTACTTGCACAGTTGGGGATAGACCATCTTGTGGTAGTACCATTCACGGATGCTTTTGCCAACCAGGCTGCTGAAGATTATATTAAAGATTTTCTGGTAGATAAATTTCATCCTCACACCATTATCATTGGTTATGATCATCGTTTTGGCCGTGACAGGTTAGGCGATTACCGTCTGCTTGAAAAAAAAGCAGTTGAATATAACTACCATTTAAAAGAAATACCCAAGCATATACTCGAAAACATCTCTATCAGTTCCACCAATATAAGACAAGCCATACTGCACAACGATATAGCTACTGCAGATAAACTACTCGGCTATGATTTTTTCTTTTCAGGGAAAGTAATACATGGAGACAAGCTTGGAAGAAAACTGGGCTACCCTACTGCTAACCTCAAAATCAACGACGAGGAAAAAATAATCCCTGGTAATGGAATATATGCTGTGTATGCACAGCCGGAAGGGTATAGTGAAAAACTGAAAGGCATGATGAGCATTGGTTTCAGGCCAACGGTGGATGGAAAAAAAAGGGTGGTAGAAGTAAATATTTTTGACTTTGATAAAGAGATTTACGATCAGACTTTAAAAGTATTTGTCAAAAAATATCTCAGGGAGGAGGTTAAATTCAATGGCCTGAATGAACTGGTAAAGCAGATCGACCAGGATAAAGTAGATAGCCTTAAGGTATTATAAAAAGTGGATTGATTTCCAATCCACTTTCCCTATTAATTCTTAATACTCTATTCTGAATTCAAGTTTTGCCGGATCATCGAAAAAATCATCCAGGTCTGAAGATATTGTCACCTTCATTTTATCCTCAGACAATTTGATCCCTTTCCCTTCAGCAACTTTAGCAGGTCTTGGAAGATTAATAACATAGTTCGCCTTCATAGTTAATCCCATTGCAGCAGTTTCCTTCATACTTTTCATGTACTCATCATCCTCCACCTTGGCGAATTTTTCTTTATTGAGTGTTTTTGTCAGCAACCCGTTTGTAAACTCAACAGTATAATAATCATCAAAAGAACTTGGCTCCGGCATTTCACCACTCATAGGCATCCCCTCTCCCATTTGTTCTTTCATTGTTTCTGCCATTATCTTACCAGAAAGCTTGTTATAGACAATTATTTCTGCAGGTGTCTTAAACGGAAATGAAAGCCTGGTGAGAAACTTCTCATTTTTAAGGTCCACATTGAAGCGAAGATTACCTTTTCTCGCCAGCTCTCTTTCTTCTGTTGTAAGGTTAGGTATACTGTCGGCTCCTTCCACCATTGAAATACTGGAATCAATTACCTGGTCTGCCCCTTGCATATCTTCCCCCCCGCCCATTTGCTTGGCAATTCCGATAAGGGCACTCATATCATTGGTATTTGAAATAGTACCGCTGCCATCTTCGTTCAGCGTTATTTCCTGGGTCGTTTCAAGACAGCTGGTAAGTAAAAGGGTAACAGATGTAATTAAAGAGAAAACGATTTTTTTCATT
>CAZTKV010000106.1:4920-6330 GCA_964614285.1 uncultured Chitinophaga sp.
CCCAAAAACCATAAAGACCTTACTGAAAAAACTATATAAGGATGGCAGTATCAATTGTATCGGCCCAGCTTTGGGATTTGCCTCAAAGTATTGTATGATCCTGATGGCACGGGGTAGATCCTTTGCTGCCAGTGCTGATTGTAACTCAAAAACATTGTAATCTTTACTTACTCCAATATATTGTTCGATATCGTCCTCCGTAATGCTGGTTCTTTTACCAAGGTTAACAGAAAGCTTACCTATTTCATTCTCAATCCGGGTCAGATCGTTGCCAATATGATCCGCCAGCAATGCAAGCCCCTTAGGTGTAATAGTTAGCCCCCTGGAGTGAACTAACTCCTGTGCCCAGCCGGGAACATCTTTATCGTACATCTTCTTAGTAGTGACCAATACTCCTTTTTCCTTCACCAGTTTTGCAAACTTCTTCCTTGCATCAAGCTTTTTTTCCTTGTAAGAGACAACGAACACTGTTGAAACAAGTGGGTTTTCAATATATGGCTCCAGCTTCTCCACATCCTTCATTTGCTGTGCCTCTTTGAGGATGACTACCTGTCGTTCCGAAAACATGGGATAGCGGCGACAGGCATTCAGTACATCCGCCCAGTTGGCGTCCTTCCCATAAAAAACAATTAAATTAAATGATGCTTCGCTCTCATCTAATATGTGATGCTCGGCAAATTCGATGACTTTATCAATAAAATACTCCTCTTCCCCCTCCAGCCAATAAACCGGTTTGAACTGCTTCTTTTTCCAGTCTGAAATTATCTTTTCCACACTCATAAGCCGCTAAGATACAGGCTTTCAGCTTGCCTGAAGAACAAAAAAATTGCCCCTTCCCGGAACTGGTTATTTCATTCTGGCACGGTTTTCGAAAACTTGTGTTCCGGACGTTTTAACAGGATTTATTCATTTGGCTTGCAACTACTAAAATAACTTGCGGCCGGTTATGAAAAAAAGTTACTAATCCATCATTTTAATAATAAAAATTCCATTTTGTATGACAAACACGAATTATCCTTCGGCTTCTGCCACCCCCCAAAGCCAGCCGAACAAAAACAAGAATAGCAAGAATATCGTGATAGGCTTGCTGGCCGCAGGCCTTTTGGGTACCTGGGGTTACCTTCTCTGGGACAAAAACAAATCCGGAGAAACGATCTCTAAACAACAAACTCAGATTGCTGCATTGGACTCTGCAAAGACAGATATTCAAATGGAGTTTGATAATGCCCTGGCAAGACTTGATTCTGTTACGGGTGCCAACAATAACCTTCAGGGTCAGTTGACCGATAAACAAAAAGAGATCGATGCTAAAAAATCAGAGATCCGCAAGATCCTGAATGATAAAAATGCAACACAGGCTCAACTAGCCAAGGCAAGAACGATGATCTCAGAATTAAACGATAAGATCAC
>CAZTKV010000106.1:6430-9034 GCA_964614285.1 uncultured Chitinophaga sp.
TAACTGTTGCTCAAAATACTGTGCAGCCCAAGTATAATAATTCTTCAATTTATACCGGTATTGAAGTTGGTTCAAAGGGAGTAAAGATGAGTATCATTGAAATTGGGAAAAATGCGCAAAGTACCGGTGCATTTAATATTATTAAGGATACATCTGTAAACACAGATTTTATTAGTTTCTCCCAGCCAACATTTAATGCCACCCTGGATGGACTATATGGGTTGTATACAAAAGCGACAAAGGATTTAAAAATACCCTCTAAAAGAATTTTCACTGTTATTAGCAGTGGGGTAAGAATGCAGGCAGAAAAAGACCAGAAAACAAGTATGGTCAGGCAACTGATAGATTCATTCAGGAGCAGGATCAACGAGCCTGAAAGAATGGTGGAAATAGTGGATGTGATGCAGGAAGCCCGGCTTTCGCACCTGGGTATAGTGCCTGATAAAAGACGTTTTACTACATTTTTAATTGATATCGGGAGTGGTAATACAAAGGGAGGCTTCTTCCCAGATGGAATGAATACCAGCAATTTTAAATTGTTTCAATTGAATTGGGGTACAAAAAGCACTTTCAACGAGGCGGAAAAAAGATGTGATGGAGATATGAGTATGTCCAATTTCGGTAAGAATCTTTCCAGGGTATTGATGAACGCTGAAAATGCAGATATCATTTATGCAGTTAACTCAAGTGGTGCCTATCCGCTCAGTGATAATATTGCAGTTAGCGGAGGTATCGCCTGGGCCGCTGCAACACTCATGCATCCGGAACTGATTGATAATCCTGTTATCTCAATTACTTTTAATGAGCTGGTAAAGTTCAATGAAAAACTTGTCAATAATTTTGGGGCTCTTTCAGCTGATTTCCTTTCTTCTGTTGCAGACAGGCCTGACTTAAAGGAACAAATAAAGCAGGAAGTGGCCAGGGTCCATAAGGTGTTTGATCAAAAATCACTCATGTCTGGGGCAGGTCTTTTGTGGAAAATCATGCGTCAGTTTGAATCTGCTTTCGAAACCAAGCAATTCTACCTTGTAAAAAATGGACAGGTTGGCTGGGTCTCTGCATATGTAGACCAGACTATCTCCAAATAAATCAATAAAATCGTTATCATGCATAAATTCATCTTATTGGCTGTTGCATTTAGCCTGAGTGCATGCGGGTCATCTAAAAAAGCAACATCTGCAGGTTCGGTTGGCGGTTATTCTGCATCAGGAAGCAGTAACAAGACCTATTCTAAATCGCAGGCCCGGTTATTGAATAATAATACATTTGAACTGAAAGAGATCTCAGATGATGAAACATATGGATATACTGAAAAGAACCCTATTATGGTGGGTGGAGTAAAAAGCAGTGAAGGGCCGCTCAATGAAAGAAGGTTCCTTAATGCATTGATGGGACCAGATGGTGAGGAAGTGGAATATGTTCGAAAAGGCAGTTGCTGTCCTTTCACTACACCTAACGGATTTATCAATAATGGCGGCTTGCTTGACAGGTATGAAGTAACCTACCAGGGTCTTGCAAAACCTGTTTACATTTATATAAATATGTACGACTTTGGTATATTAAAAGCTCCCAAAGGTTTTACATTTAAAAAATAAATTTCTCTCTAAATTAATAGCTTGTCCCTATGAAAGATATTAAAACCCTGTTATTGGTTATGCTCTCAGTCGGGTTGGTAGGCACATGGGTTTATCACCTCTATGACAAAACACAATATACCAACCACCGTAAAGAAATATTTATTAAGGATTCAATAGCTGTAGCGGAGGCTGTCCAGGATTCCCTGAGAAAAATATATGCTACTTCACTTAATAACCTGGATCAGCAGTTAAGCGCCACCCGTTCCGGTGCTGATTCTCTAAAGACTGAATTAAATGTGAAACTGGGAGAAATCAACAGGTTAAGGTCCGAGATAAATGGAATTCTAAGAAATCGTGGTGCCAGTCAGTCTGATATGACAACAGCCCGGAAAAAAATAGCTGAGTTACAGGTTTTGGTAGATGAACTGCGTGGTGAAAAAACTAATATCGAAGAGGAAAAGAAAAGGCTAAATGAGGTGATGTTGCAATTAAATGGAGAAATAACAGGTCTTCAGCAGTCAATGAAAAAGCTTGGAGATGAAAACAGGATCTTATCTGAAAAAGTTGACCGGGCTTCCTTATTTGTTGCATCAGAAATAAAGCTATCTCCCGTTATGCTAAAAAATGACAAGGAACAGGAAACCACAATTGCTAAAAAGGTAAGTAAGCTGATAGTTTCTTTTGCTGTACAGAATAATATTAATGACTACAGCAGTGCCGAAGTATTTATTATTATCACCCAGCCAGATGGTAAAGTACTGACCCCCGATGTATGGGAGTCTGCATCACCAATGATTACCCATACAGGTGAGAGAAAAAGCTATACCCGTAAAATAAAGTTTGAATATCTGAAAAGTGAAACAAAGCGGCTCACTTTTTCGCTTAATGCAGACAACTACCTGCCGGGCAATTACACTTTACAACTATATCATAGCGGGAATCTTATTGGCCAGACCAGTAAAAATTTGAATTAATATTCGATTTGATATCTCACCCCGGTATTGCCTGTAAAATGAAGAATTGGAGG
>CAZTKV010000107.1:0-8997 GCA_964614285.1 uncultured Chitinophaga sp.
CTGCCCCATTCCAGTGAACCTTGCGGGTCATCATCATAAATATTAAATGCACAAAACCAGGTGGCCACACCCAATGCCTGCACCTGTTTTACTAATTCAAGAGAGAGATCGGCCAACTCTTCACTTTTATGCATTGCCAATGAGCGGGACCGAACTCTTTCCAGTGCGGCTTCTATCTGTGCTTCTCTTGCCTGTGCTTCGGCTTCTTTCAGATCCATATAGCGGCGATAAGTAAGTGCAATTACAGAAGTGAAGCGATGGAATATCCAGATCGCCTCTTCAGACAATTGATCCTCTGTCCATGCAAAAACAAGTCCTTCCTTAAAATAGAAATAGCTTCCATATTGCACCGCATCTTCCGGGTAATCGGGAAAACCTACCTGAGGGTTCATGGTTTTGTAGTAATGGGTCAACTCTTCACCCTTTAATACAGGATAATATTCCTCCTGCTTTTTCCAGTGAGTGAAGATTTTCTCCAATACGGGATGGCCTTCTAGTTTGAGTTTACCTATCACTTCATAGGAGTCGCCCTGTTTTGAAGAAGTAGTGGCAGATACATTGGAGGTTTTCGTTTCTTCATCGATCTGTCCCACCCCGCAACGTATAGGAGTAATACCTAAATTTTTTAATTCCTTAAAAAAAACATCCACTGTGGCCGCAATGTCTTCCGAGTTATGCATAGCCATAGCCTTGGCCCTTACCCTCTCCAATGCCGCTTCAATCTGTGCTTCTCTTGCCTGCGCTTCGGCTTTTTGCAGATCGAGGAAACGGGTATAGGTTCTTTCAAACTCAATGGCAAAACGAAGCAGGGTTTTCTTTTCATCTTCTGTTAATGCATTTTCAACCATAACACCAAAACAGCCATACTTCATAAAGGCTTCAACATAGTGAAGCCCTTGCTTGAAATATTTCGGTTGCAATTGTTCCGCTCCTGCAAACAATTCACTCCATGCAGCAAAATAATTTTCAACGCCGGCTGCTGGAATATTATATGAATGAACAGGTTCAGCGCTTTTCCAGTCCATTAAACACTGTGCTGTAGCAGGCTCATTTCTGTCCAGCGGATAATTAACGGCTTTACTTTTAAAAACAGTTGAGTCGTTTTTACCTTCTCCCCAGGCAACCCAAAAGATGTGTCGATCTTTATCTTCATCCGGTAACCATAGAAATGAAAATGCAGAATGAATACCAAGCAATAAAACCTGTTCGTGAAAAACCCGCAACGTATCATCCAGCTCTTTTGAATGCTGCATGATCATACTTTGAGTACGGGTACGTTCCAAGGCTGCTTCAATCTTTGCATCCCTTGCCTGCGCTTCGGCATGTTGTAAATCGAGAAAACGGGTATAAGTAAGATCAAATACACTGGCAAATCTTTCCAGGAGCTGAACAGATTCAGCAGACTGTGGTTCCGGCGTAGTCACTCCAATTACACCTTTGGAGAAACAGCCAATGGTCTGTACCCTGCGATCTTCCATTATACCTTCAACAACCGGCATCCCTGTTGATTTCAGAAAACGGATATATTTTTTTAACTCTTCTCCGGATAAATCAATGATAACAGATTTCTTTTTTTCTTTCCATGCCTTTATAATTTTACTTATTACTGTTGGTTCATCAGCTGGAACTTTAAAAAGTTTGTCCAATTGATTACCACCCTGGCTTGTTCCCCATATATCAATTACACCTTCTTCTTCCTGGTCAAAAGTGGCAATAAAAATTCTTTCAGGTGCTTCGCCTAATTCTTTAAACTGCTTAAAAAGAACAAAGGCTGTTTCAGAAAGATGATCACTATGATGCATGGCCATTGTACTTGCACGAACCTTTTCAAGTGCTGCTTCAATCTTTGCTTCCCTTGCCTGTGTTTCTGCTTTTTTCAGATCGAGAAACCGTGTATAAATAAGATCGAAAGAAGATGCAAATCGTTCTAATAATTGTATAGATTCATCGGGACGTGGCTCATGGGTAGCCAGGGCAAGCATGCCTTTTGAAAAACAGGCTATATAAATTATACGACGGCTTAAATGTTTTGTATCTGTTTGAAATTTTTCAAAGCCTACCAGGTTGTTGCGGTATTGATTGTAAGCCCGCAATTCTTCAGCATTCATCTCAAGTACAAAAGATTTTTTACCGGCTTTCCAACCTTTATAAACCCTGTTCATTACAAAAGGTTCATCAATGCTATGCATAAAAGTGTGCTGTAAGCTGCTGCCATGCACCGTCGCAGAGACTTCCATAACATTCAGCATTTCATTTACTATACCAATTGTAAATTGATCAACAGGCTCCCCTAAATTTTCTAATTGCTGATAAAGCACTAAGGAGGTTTCATTCAATTCATCACTCTTCTGCATTGCCATCGTTTTGGCACGTACTCTTTCCAGTGCTAATTGTATCTGTGCTTCTCTTGCCTGTTCTTCTGCTTTTTTCAAGTCATTAAAACGGGTGTAAGTGAGATCGAAAACTTTTGCGAAGCGGAGGAGAATATCAAAATGTTCATCCGATAAATGCTCAAGGCTTGCGACATTAATCCCACCAAAGTTGTTAAACGATCCGGATAACAATACTCTTTCGGGTGCCCGCATACCATCTTTTACAGTATCAGGAAGTTGTTTTAATTCCGTTTCATGAAACAGTATTTCATCCCATGTAGTTTTATCTTCCCCGTTGAGATCATAAATAAATTTTACATTTTGTCTTTTCCATTCCTTGAGAAAAGTGAGGTATGCAGGATGTTCATGGTATTTTATATAAAAACTCATGGGGTTGGAAGGCTCTTCACTATTAGCCATCCACCATTTCGTGGAATTAGTTGCAGGTTCGAAAACCCAGATGATACACCGGGTGAGTGCAAGATCAAGTTTTGTGAGTTCAGTAAATACAGTGCCGATCAGTTCTTTTAACTCATCAGAATTTTGCATGGCCATTGCCCTTGCTCTTACTCTTTCCAGTCCTAATTCTATTTGCGCCTCTCTTGCCTGCACTTCTGCCTTTTGCAGGTCGAGGAACCGGGTATAAGATTGTTTGAAAGTATTTCCGAAACGCATCAGCAAGTTCTCATCCCTGACTGCTTCAGTAGTAATAACAGCAAGAATTCCTGCTGAAAAATTAATACCGTGGAAAAACATTTGACGGGGCAATTCCCTGCCTGCAGCCTGCTTCATTTTGTCTACCGGGATAATATTCAGCGAAGCAATGCTGTTGTGATGTTTGACAATTTCACCGTCTTGCAGCGATTCGACGTGAAATTCTTCTTTATTTTTCCATGCGTCATGCAATTTTTTATATACAGGCACCTTGTCCATTGGAATGATAAAGGATTGCAGCATCATTTTACCGTCGGGTCTAGACATCCATACCTCACTGTCATAAGATTGTTTTGTGTGAATGCGGATAATGGCACAATTCCAGAGTTGCAGTCCCAGGATTTTCAATTGTTCAAATATGACGGTAACTACTTCAAGGAGTTCTTCACTTTTATGCATTGCCAAAGAACGGGAACGTACTCTTTCCAGTGATACTTCTATCTGCGCTTCTCTTGCCTGTGCTTCCGCTTTTTGCAAGTCAAGGAAACGGGTATAGGTTCCATCAAATACGACAGCAAAACGTTCGAGCAATTGAATCGTTTCCTGCGGTCTTGGCTCAGGTGTAATGATGGTCAATATTCCTTTGGAAAAGGTAGCCACATTCTGCACCCTTCGTTTTCCAAAAATTTTCCGCTGTACTGGTAACCCTTGTTTTTTCAGGTAGTTGAAATATTCTTCCAGTTCCTTTCCCTGCAGGTCAATCGTAATGGATTTTATTTTTGCCTTCCATGCTTTATACATTTTCTGCATCACATGTGGCTCATCCAGCGAAAGCCTGACTAATAAATTTAATTGCGAACCGCCATGCTGCGTGGCCCATATTTCAAATACATGTTCTTTCTCGTTTACGATTTCAATGGCCATTCTTTCCGGCTCTTCCCCCAACGCCTTGAACTGCTCAAACATGACCGTGACAGTTTCCGAAAGCTCTTCACTGTGCTGCATCGCCATGGTTCTTGCCCTTACTCTTTCCAGTGCCAATTCAATCTGTGCTTCTCTGGCCTGTGCTTCGGCTTTTTGCAGATCAGCATAGCGTTGGTAAGAAAGCTGAAATACATTTTTAAATCTTTCCAATATTTCTATTTTATCATAGGGAAGAGGCGAAAAAGTTGAAACACCGATATCTCCCATGCCGATTGAATAGTAGTAATAGTATAGTGAACCGGCTGAGGCAATGCGGGGGTCATCCAATTGATTGGTTGTCTTCCTGAAATTTTTCCAGCGCTGAAGCTCCTTGCCGCTGATTTTAAATTCCAGAAATGTATCTGTACCTTTTTTTATTTCTGTCCAATAACGGTCTATGATTTTAATTCCTTTGGCGGGGATTTTGCTGATTTGGGCGCCTACCGTTCCGGAATAATCATAATCCATGAAAAAATCGTTTTTATCATTAAAAGTATGGATCATGGTATTGCGTAATTTGCTGAATCCCAGTGCAGTTAATTCTTTAAACATAACCTCAGAAACATTTAATAAATCATCCGGCTTATGCATGGCCATGGCCTGGGCCCTTACCCTCTCCAATGAAGTTTCTATTTGTGCTTCTCTTGCCTGCGCTTCGGCTTTTTGCAGATCGAGGAAACGAGTATAGGCCTGGTTGAAAACAATGGTAAACCGACTGATGATTTCCTGCTGCTCTTCCGGCAAGGGTTCAAAACTGCCGGTTACGAGTGAACCAAATTGATCAGAAGAACCGGAGAGGTATACCTTCTTTGCTGCAGCCATAAACGCTTTGACAGGCTCAGGTAGCATGGCCAGTTCTGTTTTACTGAAACCAAATCGGTCCCATTCTCTTTTTTCCTTTCCTTCAAACAGGTATGTCCATTTTTTTTTCCGCTTCTTACAGTTATCGAGATACATCAGGTGAGAAGGGTGCTGATTCATTTGAACGAAAAAACCATTCTCTGCCAACAGGCCTTCATGCCCGGCCATCCACCAGGTGATGCCTTTATTTTCAGGGTTCACCATCATAATAAAGCATCGGTCGAGTTTGGTATCCAGCTTTGTGAGTTCAACATACACTTTGTAAATAATGACGCTTAACGCAGATGAATCCCGCATGGCCATAGAAGCAGCTCTTACTCTTTCCAAAGCTGCTTCTATTTGTGCTTCTCTTGCCTGTGCTTCCGCCTGTGCCACATCCATATATCTCCTGTAGGCAAAAGCAAAAACATTTCTGAAACGTTTTAATAATTCCCTTTTTTCTTCGTTGATGGCAGTAAAGGTGGAAATGCCGATGGAACCGGTGCCGATGGAATAGAAATAGTAGTAGAGTGCTGTACTGTTTTTTATTCTTTTATCCTCCTTCTCTCCCCGGCTTTTCCGGAAAGCCTTCCAGCTTGCTAAATCCCTGCCTTTAAAAACAGTTTCGGAAAAAGCATCATCGGCGCTGCGTATCTGTTTGATCTGTTTTTTAATTACCGGGTGTATATCATAATATAATGGAGTAATGCTTTTTCCAATCTCATCGGAGTAATCATAGTTGACAAAAATCTTCTTATCGTCATCATGAATATTGATCATGGAATTTCTAAGCTCTGTAAAGCCTAAATGCTTAAGTTCTTTAAAAAGAACTTCGCAGATATTAGTTAGTTCTTCCGGCTTGCGCATACCCAAAGCCTGTGCCCTCACCTTTTCCAACGATGCTTCTATCTGTGCTTCCCTTGCCTGTGCTTCGGCTTTTTCAATATCCAAATAGCGACGGTAAGCCAGTTCAAACACCTTCAGAAAACGGCTGAACAACCCTTGCTCATCCTTTGTCAGCGGGATATAAGTAGAGATGCCCAATGCCACCGGCCCCAGAGAATACCAATAATAGGTAAGAGATGTTGCCGTGTTCAGATATGTATCAATGAAAACGTTGGTGCCTTTTTGATAATTGAGCCATTCTTTTACTTTCTCCCTTCCTTTGATGTATGTAATAGACACTTCTCCTTTTCCTTTCAGCATTTTGGCGGCAAAAGCCCTGGCTACTTTATGATCTGTGTAAGTGGTTTCTGTTATAAATGTCTTATCATGTTTTGCATAGTATTCGTAATTCATATAAGTGCCTTTAGGCACATTGAAAATAGCTGTCTGTACATTCCGGGTCTCCCTTACACCCAATTTGGCAAGTTGCAGTGAAATAGTTTTGCAGATCTTCAGCATATCTACCCGTTCTTTCATGCTCATTGCAATGGAGCGTACTTTTTCCAAAGCCGTCTCAATTTCAAGTTCCCGGTTTTTTTCCTCCAGTTCAATGGTGCGGCGTTTGATGGCATCGCGGAGTTGAAGGTTTTCCTTGCTGATTTTATTTAATGCCAGTGTCTCCCCTTTCTGCACCCGTATATCGGGAAAGGAACCGTGTTGTTGAAAAACCTTCCACCCGGAGGTTGTTTTACGCAGAAAAGTCGAAATCCTGATTTTTGAATAAAACCTCCAATCCTGACCGGTGAGGATATAAATGTCACACCGTTCATTTACCAGCATCAGCTCATTGACAGGCACCACGCTGATTTTCCTGTTCCTCATCTCAACCTTACCACCCAGTTCTTTTACCTGGGCCTTCAGGAATTTTATCCCGTCTTCCCTGGTATGGCCGATTTCAGATTCAGAGGTGCCGATCATTTCAAAGGTTTTATCCAACGTGTCGGCAAATGTTTTGATATCCCCGTTGGAATAACTGTCCCAATAGGTGTGGTAAACTTTCAGTACCTCCGCTTCCAGTTTTTTGGTGAGTTTCATTATCTATTCGTTAAGAGGTAAACTAATGATGAATTCAGCCCCCTCACCTTCCTTTGTCTCCACTTTTAATTCCCCGCCATGTGTTTTTACAATATCATAACTCAGGCTCAATCCTAACCCCGTACCCAGTCCTGTTGGTTTGGTGGTAAAAAAAGGCTGAAATATTTTCTCCAATACTTTTTGTGGGATGCCAGTTCCATTATCCTTTACATGCACTTCAACCCTGTCACTAAATTTCTTTGTTGTTACCGTAACTACCGGTTCATAGCCTTCAACAGCAAGCTTTTTTCTTTCTGTAACAGCATAAAATGCATTGGTGATAAGATTCAGCACAACACGGCCAATATCCTGTGGAATAATCTTTATCAGCCCGATGCTTTCATCGTAATCTGTTTTCATGGCAGCGTTAAAGGTTTTGTCTTTAGCCCTTAGCCCATGATAAGCCAGCCGCAGGTATTCATCAGCTAATGCATTGACATCAGTCAGTTCTTTTATACCACTGCTGCTGCGGCTATGCTGCAACATTCCTTTTACAATATCGCCGGCCCGTTTGCCATGATGATTTATTTTTCCAAGGTTTTGTTTTAAATCTTGTGCTATCTGTTTGACATCCTCCAGGTTTCCTTTATCAATTTCCTCATTCATTTCATCTACCAGCTCTGTACTTACTTCAGAAAAATTGTTGACGAAATTTAACGGATTTTGAATTTCATGGGCGATGCCGGCAGTGAGTTCTCCGAGAGAAGCCATTTTTTCGGATTGGATGAGCTGGGCTTGTGCAGCTTTAAGTTCTTCCAGTGATTTTTGTAAAGCAGTATTTGTTTCTTCAATAGCTTTTCTTTTTTGTTCCAGTTCTTCAATTGTTTCTTCTAATAAAATCGCCGTTGTTCTTTTTACTTTTTCTGTCCTGTCCAGTTTGAATGCTGTAATCTCTAATTCTTTATCTGCATCCTTTATTGATTTTGTAATAGCAGTTTTCTGTTCAGCAGCTAAGTTTTCATCCTGCTGAATAATAGTGAGTATGTTTTGTAAATGCTGGTTCATTTTATTTTTCTTTTAATGCTACACAACAGGTAGTACAATTATGCATTTCAAGATTGCCACCGGTTGCTCTTGCCAGTTCTGCATTGGAAAACATGCCGGCCATTGGCGCATTCCAAACATTTCTTATTCCTTCAATTTCCATATTCATCAGCGGGCCTAATGCCAGTATTCTTCCTGCACAACTAAAAACAACCACAGCATCTGCTTCAGGCATTTCAGCAGCTTTCATTTCTTCTACGCCTTTGATCACTTTTTCCATTACATCAAAATCAGGAGGAATGGAGAAGCGGACTTTAGAACCCTGTGGTACTGAACCGCTGCAATAAAAAGAATGATCACTCCAGTCTACCAGTAAACCGGGCCTCATTACCGGGTCACCGAACTCACGTTGTAATTGCAATGGAAAATTTACAGCTATCTCCATCGCTACAAAATCTGCATTGTTCTCTTTAATGTTTTCAAGGCCGCCATATTTAATGGTTAAGTCCAGTACAGGAATATTATCAACTGTATAAACATGGTTGCCCTCACTTTTCGTAACTGTTCGTTCAGTGCCTACAGCTTTCCAGCCGCATGTTGCTTTTCCCCTGATCATAATTTTATCTTCATCCACAGCCAATACTACCATACCCCGGTTGCTTTCCTTATTATTGGTAAAAACATATTGTTCTTTGAACGCATAATCATCACCAGCCATGCCGCCAAAAACATTTACTTCTTTACCTACTACATCCTCAAAACCAAAAAGCAATTGTTCTGCATCTGTTTCCATATGGCTGCCGGAGAGCAGGAATGCAGGATTTGCAAATATTTTTTTTGCGTCTGCGGCGAGACCAGCCGCAACTTCCCGGTAATTTTTTTCCGGGTATTCTGCAAACAAAACACGGAAATGTTCAGGATTCATATCCAACAGCAGAATAGCTGCTGAATGTTTGGAATGATTCTCATCAATGAACTCTCCGTTGGTAGTAGCCCCGAAAATGGCAATGCCTTTTTCATCCAGCAGTTTACAAATAGCTTTCCTGTCTTGTTTTACAGAAATAAACCCGATAGCAAGAGTTGGGTTAAAGCCGTCAGCCATGTTTTGCTCTAATGCTTCCTTGATTTCTTCTGTCGATTTTCCTTTGATTGATTTTGCTTTCAT
>CAZTKV010000108.1:0-8897 GCA_964614285.1 uncultured Chitinophaga sp.
CTCATCTATTATGCCGGATGGTGTGATAAGTTTCAGCAACTCTTCAGCGCTGTAAACCCTGTCGCTTCTTCTCATTTTAATTTCTCGGTACCAGAACCAACCGGTGTTGTTGCTGTAATTGCACCGCAAGGTGATTCTCTTCTGGGATTAGTCTCCGTAGTTGCACCTGTAATTGCCGGGGGCAATACCTGTGTGGTTTTAGCTTCGGAAACAAAACCACTTTGTGCCGTTACGTTTGCAGAAGTGCTGAACTCATCTGATTTACCCGGTGGTGTTGTCAATATTTTAACAGGTAAGCCATCAGAACTGGCCTCCTGGTTCGTTGATCACATGGATGTGAATGCAACCATTTACTGCGAAAATAATTCTGATACACAGAAAATGATGCGGGAAAAGTCGGCTACTAACCTGAAACGTATCTTCTTCTATGATAAAATAAACTGGTATACCGATGAAGGACAATCACCCTACTTCATTATGGATACCCAGGAAATAAAAACTACCTGGCACCCGGTTGAAAACATTGCAGGAGCCGGGGGAGGATACTAATTTTGGTAAGATATTTGCACCTTATGCCACATATGAAATTCATTTTTGCATTAACCACAGTCTTGTTTACGATAAACAGCTTTGGACAAGATACCACAGGAAAAAACATCATAGATACAAACTATGTAGTTGTTCATAAAGACCCCCGTGTGGACCTGCTGGTAAAAAAGCAGGCCCAGATCAATGAGGAAACCAGCCGGGCAGGCCGAAGAACAGATAAAGGTTTCCGCCTGATGATAATCAGTACCAACAACAGGGAAGAAGCTATTGCTGCCAAAACAAAAGTATATACCTATTTCCCTGAACTGAAAGCCTACTTGTGGCATCAATCGCCCTATTACAAATTAAAAGCCGGCAACTTTAAAGACCGTAAAGATGCCGAAGCCTACCAGAAAAGATTGAATGTATATTTCCCGAAAGGAGTTTTTATTATGAAAGATGTTATCGAGGTAAAGCCAACCAGACCGGGAGAAGAAGAAACAATCCTGTAAAAAGAATAATACTACTTATCTGACAATCCATTCTCACACAGAATGGATTGTTTATTTTTGCCCTATGCATTCAACAATCAAGGCATTAGCCAAAAAATATGCGCCTGAATTTATTGAAATAAGGCATCATCTTCATGCACATCCCGAATTAAGCTACCAGGAATATGAGACATCAAAGTTTGTTCAGAACAAACTGAAAGAATTTGGAATTCCTTTCGAGGTAAAAGCAACAACAGGTGTGGTAGGTTTGATAAAAGGCAAAAACCCTGACAAGAGGATTATTGCATTAAGAGCGGATATGGATGCTCTCCCTATCAAGGAAGAAAATGATGTGCCATATAAGTCGAAAAACGAAGGTGTGATGCATGCCTGCGGACACGATGTGCATACCACTTGTCTTTTAGGTGCTGCAAAAATATTACAGGAATTAAAAAATGAATGGGAAGGAACTGTTAAGCTCATCTTCCAGCCTGGTGAAGAAAAAAACCCCGGTGGTGCCTCCTTAATGATCAAAGATGGAGTATTAGAGAATCCCAAACCGCAGGGAATACTGGCTTTGCATGTTCACACCATGATGGACACAGGCAAACTAAGTTTCCGCGGAGGACAGGTAATGGCCAGTGCTGATGAGATCTATATCACTGTAAAAGGCAAAGGAGGTCATGCTGCCTCTCCGCATTTAACTGTTGATCCTATTCTTATCAGTTCGCATTTGATCATTGCACTGCAACAACTCATCAGCAGGAATAATAACCCCTTCAATCCTTCTGTTCTTTCTATTACCTCATTTAATGGAGGAAATACCACGAATGTCATTCCCAATGAAGTAAAAATGATGGGTACTTTCAGGGCTATGGATGAAACATGGCGGTTTAAGGCTCATGACCTGATAAAAAAACTTTGTACAGACCTGGTCAGCTCTATGGGGGGTACTGTTGATCTTCATATCGACGTTGGCTATCCTTCCGTCTTAAATAATGAGCAGCTAACGGCCACTGCAATGAAAAAAGCCAGCGAATATCTTGGCGCTGATAATGTAAGTGAAACTGAGTTACGGATGGGTGCCGAAGATTTTGGTTATTATGCACAACAAATACCAGCTTGTTTTTATCGTCTGGGAACAATGAATGCTGCCAAGGGAATTACAGCCGGTGTACACACCCCCGTCTTTAATATTGATGAGAATGCAATTGAAGTAGGTATGGGAATGATGGCCTGGCTGGGAAGTTCAGTAGAGCTGTAGCATCCACCATCCTCTTCCTCAATCCTTACCGAAATTTTATTTTGTACCTTGCGGCTCGTTTGTCAGACTGGAATTCCATTTTGAAAGAATACAGCTGTCATATAAAAATCAAATATGCAAAACGATCTGCGTAAACAACAGGCCCTCGAGTACCATGCTAAAGGAAGACCCGGAAAGATTGAAGTAATTCCCACCAAAGAAGCCAAAACACAAAGAGACCTTTCACTTGCTTACTCTCCCGGTGTGGCATGGCCATGTCTTGAAATAGCTGATAATATCGAAAATGTTTATAAATACACTGCTAAAGGGAATTTAGTAGCGGTTATCAGTAATGGTACCGCCGTACTTGGATTAGGAGATATTGGACCGGAGGCAGGTAAGCCGGTGATGGAAGGAAAAGGAGTATTATTCAAAATATTTGCAGATATCGATGTATTTGATATTGAGATCAATGAAAAAGATCCGCAAAAATTTGTTGAGATCGTCAAGTCTCTGGAACCCACATTCGGCGGCATCAACCTGGAAGACATCAAAGCACCGGAATGTTTTTATATTGAAAAAAGGCTAAAAGCCGAAATGAATATCCCGGTGATGCACGACGACCAGCATGGCACGGCTATCATCAGTGCTGCCGCTTTATTGAATGCCTGTGAAATACAGAAAAAGAAAATTGAAAAAGCAAAATTTGTAGTGAATGGAGCTGGTGCTGCTGCCGTGGCCTGTATGAAATTATATATTGCCCTGGGTGCCAAAAAAGAAAATTTCAGGGTATTCGACAGCAAAGGACTTATTCATGAAAGCAGAACAGACCTCGATGAATTGAAAAAGGAATTTATAGCTACTGGCAAAAATGTATCCCTTACAGAAGGGATGAAAGATGCTGATGTCTTTATTGGATTAAGTAAGGGAGGGGTATTGAACGGGGAAATGATTAAGAGTATGGCAAAAAACCCCATCGTATTTGCTATGGCCAACCCTGATCCTGAAATAAGCTGGGAAGAAGCCACCGGGGCAAGAAAAGATATCATCATGGCTACCGGCCGCAGTGATTATCCCAACCAGGTAAATAATGTATTGGGCTTTCCTTATATTTTCCGTGGCGCATTAGATGTAAGGGCCAAACATATCAATGAAGCTATGAAACTGGCAGCGGTAAAAGCTCTTGCTGAGCTTGCTAAAACACCTGTACCAGATATTGTGAACATGGCTTACAATGAAACCAATATCAGCTTTGGCGAACACTATATCATTCCAAAACCTGTTGATCCAAGATTGTTAGCCACCGTGGCGCCGGCTGTTGCCAAAGCAGCCATGGAAAGTGGTGAAGCACAACAACCCATTACGAACTGGGAAGAATATGTAAATAACCTTGAAAAAAGACTGGGACTGGATAACCAGGTGATGAGAGCCATTGGCAACAAGGCCCGTCGTGATCCGAAACGTATTGTTTTTGCCGAAGCAGATAATGTTAAGATCCTGAAATCAGCACAGATCATCTTTGATGAGGGCATAGGCTACCCGATACTGCTTGGTGACGAAAACAAGATCAAAACTATCGCGGAAGCAAATGGTATCGATATAGAAGACCTGCCGATCTTCGATCCCAGAAGTGATGCCACGGAAGAAAAAAGAAATAAATATTCAGAAATATTTTTTGCCAAAAGAGGAAGAAAAGGCTTTAATGCGTATGAAGCAAAAAAAGTAATGAAAGACCGTAATTACTATGGTTGTATGATGGTAGAATGTGGCGATGCTGATGCCATGATCTCTGGTTTATCAAAAAATTATCCCGATACGATACGTCCGGCCATGCAAATTATAGGTACCGAAGACGGTGTAAATAAGATTGCAGGAATGTATCTGATGCTTACCAAAAAAGGGCCTTTATTTCTTGCAGATACTACAGTTAACTTTAATCCTACAGCAGAAGAACTGGCAGAAATCACTTTACTGGCAGCCAGAGAAGTTCGCCATTTTAATATCATACCACGGATTGCTATGCTGAGTTATTCAACTTTTGGCAGCAGTAATTCACCAGAAGCCAGGCTGGTGGCAGAAGCTAGAAAAATTGTAAAAAATAAAATGCCTTCTCTGATAGTAGATGGAGAGATGCAAGCCAGTGTAGCTTTCAATAAAGAACTCATTAAAGAAAATTACCCATTTAGTGAATTGGCCGACAAGGATGTAAACACACTCATTTTCCCTAACCTGGCTGCCGGAAATATCGCCTATAACCTGATGAAGGAACTGGAAACAGCCGACGCTGTTGGCCCGATCCTTTTGGGTTTAAAAAAGCCGGTTCATATTCTGCAACTAGGCAGTTCGGTACGGAGTATCATAAATATGGCCCTGATCGCTGTAGTGGATGCGCAGATCAAGAGCAAAACTCCTACCGAGGAAATAGTAAAAAAATCCCGCTGGTGGAAGCGGTTTCGTAAGGAAAACAAAGCTTTATAGGTAATTTCTGCTGAAAAGAAAAAGCACAGAGAAAAGCCAATAGCCTCGCTACTGGCTTTTCTCTTTTCATCCTGTATCTTAGCAAATAATATGACCATTTTCAATGATATAGGCCGGTACCTTTTGATGATTAAGGGCATGTTCACTAAACCCGAAAATCATAAGATGTACTGGAAAGAATTTGTTCACCAGTGCACAGAGATAGGATTTGGTTCATTAGGCATAGTAGCCATTATTTCGGTCTTTATCGGGGCTGTATCCACCATACAAACAGCTTACCAGCTTGTCAGCCCCCTGATCCCACCATCTACCATAGCACAAATTGTAAGAGACACGGTAATCCTCGAGTTTGCTCCTACTCTGGTTTGTATTGTACTGGCTGGTGTGGCCGGTAGCCGTATTGCCAGTGAATTAGGGAATATGAGAGTAAGTGAGCAGATCGATGCCCTGGAAATAATGGGTGTGAATACCAAAACATACCTGATACTTCCAAAAATAGCTGCCGCATTATTGATGATACCATTACTCGTAGTTATTGCAATGGCATTGGGTATTTGGGGAGGGAGGCTGGCCGGCACTATGTCTGGTATTATCTCCGGAAATATTTATGATAAAGGTCTGCTTGAATTCTTTGTACCTTATAATGTGATCTTCGCATTAACCAAAGCCTATGTTTTTTCCTTTATTATTTCCAGCATACCGGCTTTTTATGGTTATTATGTTAAGGGCGGAGCATTGGAGATAGGCAGGGCCAGTACAAAAGCCGTCGTGGTTAGTTGTATACTTATATTATTTGCAGACTATATCCTGTCAGCATTACTCCTCTAAGTTAAACAATGATTGAAGTAAAGAATATAAAGAAAAGTTTTGACGGTAAAGTGGTCATCGAAGATGTAAGTGCCGTGATGAAAGCCGGGCAGTGTAATCTCATCATTGGTGCCAGTGGCAGTGGTAAAACAGTTTTACAAAAGTGTATCGTTGGGTTATTTGAACCTGATCATGGTGAGGTATTATATAGCGGGCAGAATTTTACGGAAATGAAAGGAGAACAGAAAACGGAGATCAGGAAAGAGATTGGTATGCTTTTCCAGGGTTCTGCCTTATTTGACAGCCTGAATGTGGAAGAGAATATTATGTTTCCCCTTAGCATGTTTACCAACGATTCGCACAAAAAAAAGCTGACCAGGGTAAATGAAGTACTGGCCAGGGTTAACCTTACAGGAGTTAACAAAAAATACCCTGCTGAATTAAGCGGTGGAATGAAAAAAAGGGTAGCTCTTGCAAGAGCCATTGTATTGAATCCAAAGTATCTTTTTTGTGATGAGCCAAACTCTGGTCTTGACCCTCAAACTTCGCTGGTTATTGATAAACTGATCAAAGAAATAACATTGGAATTCAATATGACCACCGTGGTAAACACCCATGACATGAATAGTGTAATGGAGATCGGGGATTACATTTTATATATGTACAAGGGGAAAAAAGAATGGGAAGGGTCAAAGAAAGAAATCATTTTCAGTAAAAACCAGCTGTTAAATGAATTCATATTTGCCTCCGAATTTCTACAGGACGCTAAGGATATGCGGATGCTGGAAGAGACTGGCAAAATCCCCAACCACCGGAATATGGATCTGCTTCTTGATAAAGATACCCCCCCTATTGAAGACCCTTCCGGCACCGAATAGAGTACCGTTTTTTTAAAACCCAAAAACCTTACTTTTGCACTCCCGATTGTTATCGGGATTTAAGTACATCACATGAGCATTCTTATTAATAAAAATTCTAAGATCCTGGTACAGGGATTTACCGGTACAGAAGGCACTTTTCATGCTACACAAATGATTGAGTATGGCACCGATGTAGTCGGAGGCGTCACTCCCGGAAAAGGGGGCAGCACACACCTTGAAAGACCGGTATTCAATACCGTAGTTGATTGTGTAAAATCCACCGGAGCAGATGTAAGTATCATTTTTGTTCCCCCTGCTTTTGCAGCTGATGCCATTATGGAAGCGGCCGATGCAGGTATAAAATTAGTAGTGTGTATTACTGAAGGGATACCTGTACAGGATATGGTAAAAGTGAAGAATTACCTGCAGGGAAAAAATACCAGGTTGATTGGGCCTAATTGCCCCGGTGTTATTACTGCCGGTGAATGTAAAGTAGGTATCATGCCCGGTTTTGTTTTTATTCCGGGCAAAATCGGTATCGTTTCAAAATCCGGTACTCTTACCTACGAAGCAGCAGACCAGGTGGCAAAGGCAGGACTGGGAATTTCAACAGCAGTAGGCATCGGTGGTGATCCTATCATTGGAACTACTACCAAAGAAGCAGTTGAATTGTTTATGAATGACCCGGCTACGGATGCAATAGTAATGATCGGTGAGATTGGTGGTGGTATGGAAGCAGAAGCAGCAAATTGGATCAGATCAAACGGCAATAAAAAACCTGTTGTAGGGTTTATCGCCGGCCAAACAGCTCCTCCCGGCCGTCGTATGGGGCATGCCGGCGCTATCGTTGGCGGGGCGGATGATACTGCTGCTGCCAAAATGAAGATAATGACTGAATGCGGAATACATGTGGTAAGCAGCCCTGCTGATATTGGAATAAAAATGGCTGAAGTGTTGAAAAAATGATTAGCGAATAGAAAATAAATTGAGAAGCCCTCTGCCTACTGCAGAGGGCTTCATATTTCAAGGATTTTCCTGCTTCACTTCTCTTCGCTATCCTACCTGCTGTTACGGATAAAACGGGCCAGTTCATCTTTACTGCTGCTAAAGGTCAGCACTTCGTTTACCTGGAAATAGCTTTGTTTATCCACTGTCTTAGCATATGCATACTTAGCTATTTCCAGCCGGTTATTTTCAAAAGTGAATAATAACATCAGTTCCTTTACCTGCTTTGTAGTAAAATTGCTTTTGTCGATTATCACTTTTACAGAAGTGAGCCTGTTAGCCTCAAACCATTCTTTACGGAGAGATTCTTTCAGCGTCTCAAACTCACGGCCACTCATAACGTTGCCGTATCCACCATTCCATCCGCCGTTTTCATTATCATAATATTCATCTTCATCCTGGTACCAGTCATCATTACGGTCAATACGACGTTCATCCAGCAATACTTTTCCAAAACGGTTTACTGTAATGTCAAGGTGGAAACCTCTCTTCAGGTATACCGAACTACTATAAACCACTTCCTCTCTTTTACCAAAGCCAAAACCCCTTCCCTTTTTATCGCGGAAAATTTTGACCTGGTGATAACCTTCTGCAAGGTAACTGAGGGTAATACTGTTATTCTTCATACTGAATTTCCTTCCATCCACTTCGATCTTCAATTCCGAACTGGTGGAGAAAGAGGAGATACTGAGGCGGCTGCCATCAAAGGCGAGCAGCGAAAGAGAAAACAGTGAAGAAAATAAAAGTGTAAAGATTCTTTTCATGACTTAAAATTTAATAGTGATAAAATTTGTTCACGTCATCATCATTTCCAAAGCCATGCCACCGTGCCAAAAATTCGTTCAACAAAATGTTAAAGCAAAAAATAAAGAGGCTCGTTATTTTGCGGAAATATGCAGGAATGCAGGTCAGTAAAGAGATTGCAGCTGCTGTTTTTTAGTGCCCGCGGAGAAAGAAATACTGAAAATATTTCATTTTCCCCTTCTGTACAGGCTTCAGGTAAACAAAAATTATGAATTATGATGAGATAAAGCATCTTATACCCGCAACAGATTAATTACCTTGTATAAAATTTTGAAGCATGAAAATGCAACTCCTAAAAAACCTTTCCCTAACCGTTAGCTTATTCAGTCTATTCATCATGAATGCCAACAGTCAGCAACCGATAAAGAACTATGAAAAAGAATGGAAGAAAGTGGAAGGCTTTGTTCAGAAACGGCTTCCTAAATCAGCTTTAACAGAAGTAAAGAAAATATACACCCTGGCGAAAAAAGAGAAACAGGATGCTCAGGTCATTAAATCACTGGGGTACATGACCGGTCTTCAATCAGAAAACCGGGAAGACAATGAGGTTTTTTCTATTGCAGAAATAGAAAAGGAAATCAACATTAGTAAAGAGCCGGTAGCTTCGCTGTTAAAAAGCCTGCTGGCAGGAATGTACTGGAACTATTACCAGCAATACCGCTGGCAGTTGTATGACAGAAC